>JACPSU010000199.1 GCA_016193105.1 Deltaproteobacteria bacterium
AAAAAAAGCGATTTAATAAACTGTACTGTAAAAACTACCTGTAACTACCCCATGGAAGATCTTCATTGTTTCCACCTAAGTGCCGATAAGAGTAAAAAAGGAGGAATTTATATGATTCAAAGATCTTTTTATTGTTTATTGGTCGTAAGTCTTTTTTTGGGCATGAGTCATGCTTGGGCTGAACAAGCCTCGATGTCGTGCTCACAAATTGATCGTATCGTATTAACTGTGAATACCACCAATGGAGCAGCAGGAGTTCGCGTGAGAGTAAAGCCAAGAGAAAGTGCTACAGTTGGAAAAACTTTCCATATCAGTTTTACAGGTCAAAATGCACATGGCCGGGCCAATGATATTGCTCAAAGTTTAAAAAACTGTGAAATTGTTACATTTTCTCTATCAGAGAGAAGATATTCTCAAGACTCAGCAATCCCAGTGAATATAGCAGACATAACAGTATTATCTAGATAAAAAAATTAATTCTCATATTTTAATGAGTTTCTAATGAAGCCTCATTTGTATTTTTTTGGGTTCTAGATATACTTTAACTTATATACTTCATCACTAAGCTGCACAGAAGTGGAACGTTCATTACAGATGGGGGGATTATGAAGTTAAACTTAATATTTTTTTTATTTCTTTTTGCTTTCTTGACCGCAGAACAAACGCTACTCGCTGAATCAGTTGATACAATATTTTGCGATGAACTTGAAAGGGTCATTTTGAGAGTGCGTGTTGTTAATCCAGGCATCGGGGCACACATTTACATCAAACCAAAACCATCTGTTGGGAATCTTAAATATATTGTTCGAATACCTGCTACATGGGAACCACGCTTTTCATATGATTATCAAATGCGTGCTGCTCAACTTTTTCGAGAAATTAAAGAATGTAAAAAACTTAAAATACACTACGCTTCTCGCACTGGAGATGAGGCAGCTGTTACTGAAATTGAAATCACGGCCATTGGTCGCTAATTTTTAAAAAAAAGGGGGGAATATGAAAATAAAAAAAATAGGGACCGTGTTTTGTTTAGGAGTCTTAAGCTTGATATGGGCAACATCCGGATTTTCTGAACAATCTTTTCAGTTTCAGAGAAAAACAGGGACCCAAAACCAAAGTCGTCAAAGTCAAACACAGGGGTCTCGAATACGCGGAACCCAAACACCCCAGCAAATGCAAATACGAGAAAACACTCAGGCCTATACCTATAAGTGCAGGGTTGACAGCGCTAATCGCGGAATCCCTGAGTCTTATTTCATCCAGTATAATGTTTCTATGGCCCAATACATAACGACTCATCCAAACAGACCCCTAGAGGATCGCCTCATTAAACCTATAAGCATTCCTTTGCGCTGCGATGCAACCCAGCCACAGGGGAGATCTGGATGGTACATGTCGATCGATTTTGACACATTAGATGAAGCGATGAGCTTTTTTAACTTCATACAAAATAAAACTCTCTATGGCCGTGGTACTCCCTATGGGACGCAGATGGAAATGTTGGAATTTTCTAGTTTTTACATTGGGCCACAATAGTAAAATTGTCCTTGTATCAAAACGAGCGATTGATTATGTTTTGAGTGATGCACATCGCTCTTCTTAAAGAAACACGACCTGGGGAGCGTCGAGTGGCGCTGGTCCCTGAGTCATGCAAAAAATTAATACAAGCAGGATACACCCTTTCTATCGAAAAAGGGGCTGGAGAAGCTGCTTTCTACCCAGACGAAGAATATCGAAAAGTTGGCTGCACCATAGAAAATGATCCCGAAACTCTGATAAAATCTGCAGACCTCCTTCTTAAAGTAAATTCCCCTACCCTTGATTCGGAGAATCGAAATGAAATCGCTTGGATGAAACCAGGAACCGTGCTTTTAGCTTCTCTCATGCCGCTTCGACACTTAAATGTTGTCCAGCTCCTGGCCACTCATAAAATTACTTCTTTTTCCACAGATGCCATTCCAAGAACTACACGCGCACAATCTATGGATACGCTTTCTTCAATGGCCAATATTGTGGGCTATAAAGGAGTTCTCATTGCAGCTTCTGAACTGAGTAAATATTTCCCTATGTTTATGACAGCCGCGGGGACTGTTTTTCCCGCAAAAGTTTTTGTCATTGGGGCTGCCGTGAGTGGCCTTCAAGCCATTGCCACAGCCAGACGCCTCGGGGCCAACGTCACAGCGACCGACGTAAGACCTGAGGTCAAAGAACAAATTGAAAGCTTGGGCGCTAAATATGTCGGAATTGAACTGAAAGAAAGCGCAGTGAGTGGCGGGGGTTATGCCAAAGAGCTTTCCCAAGAGGATAAATTAAGACAGCAAGAACTCTTGATCAATCACTGCGCTACCGTAGACGTTGTCATTACAACCGCTCTGATCGGTGGCGTCTTTGCTCCCAAACTCATTACTGCAACCATGGTCAATAAAATGCATCCGGGTTCACTCATCGTGGATCTCGGGGCAGAGGGGGGCGGCAATTGTGAACTCTCAAAACTTGGCGAAACAATCATGACAAACAATGGTGTTAAAATTATTGCCCCCTTAAATCTTCCCTCTACCATGCCCTCACATGCCAGCCTTTTGTTCTCGCGCAACTTAACGGCATTTGTTCAGACATTTACGAAGGACAAAAAATTTCAACTGGATTTGAATGACGACATACAAAAAGGCTCCATGATTACTCATAATGGAGAAATCTTAAACGCGCGAACTAAAGAAGCTTTACAATCGGGGAGATCAAAATGATAGAACAAATAGATTATTGGCCTATGATTTTCGTTTTTATGCTCTCCACATTTATTGGTGTGGGGGTCATCCGTCGTGTTTCTCGATTATTACACACGCCACTGATGTCCATCACAAATGCCATCTCGGCTATTGCGGTTGTGGGTTCGATCATCGTTACAGGCTCAGAACACCCCACCCCGATTCGAATTCTGGGAGCCATTGCTCTTTTTTCTTCGATGACAAATATCGTAAGCGGTTTTTTAATCACCGATCGGATGCTTAAAATGTTTAAAACCCAAGGGCCCAAGGTAAAAAATAAATGATCGAAATCTTTACGCAAATTTCCTACGTTCTTGCAGCGGCACTTTTTATTTTTTCGCTGCACTGGATGAACGATCCAAAGACTGCCCGTCATGGCGTTTTCGCCGGAGTTGGGGGCATGTTACTTGCAATCATCGCCACGTGGGCACAGCCAGCCATCATCGTTCATCATGTGTGGATCGTCATTGCCATTGCTTTAGGTTTTGTCGTCGGGGTCCCTCTTTCTCGCGTTCCTTTGACAGCCGTTCCACAACGAACAGCCCTCTCTCATGCTTTTGGGGGACTGGCCGCAGGGCTTGTAGGAACAGCAGAATTCTTTTTATGGCTCAATGAAGCCCCTCACAATCTCACAACTTTTCGTATGACAGCCATCATTGCTGAAATCGTTCTGGGCTATCTTACCTTCACCGGAAGTTTAATGGCGGCTGGAAAACTCCAAGGAGTAAAATGGATTCCCCAACGGCCTGTTACCTACCCCCTACAAAATGTCACCAATATTGGACTTCTGTTATTGGCCATAGGACTTGGCATAGCCCTCATTCTAAATCCTGCGCAAGCCTGGTCTTCCACAGCATTTCTAGCAATCATTGTCTTGGCGCTATTATTTGGTGTTCTTCTTATTATTCCCATTGGTGGAGCAGACATGCCCACAGTCATTTCTATTTTAAATGCCTATGCAGGACTTTCAGCTGTTGCCATGGGATTTGTCCTCAATAACAAACTCTTAATTATCGCCGGCGCCCTGGATGGCTCAAGTGGTTTAATTCTATCGATCATCATGTGCAAAGCGATGAACCGTTCATTTGTGAACGTGCTCTTTGGGGCATTTGGCCAAGTACAAGCCGCTCAGGTCACAGGTGAAGAGAAGGTTTATAAAGCTGAAACAGCCGAAGGGGCCGCACAACTTCTGGAGCAGGCAAATCTCGTTGTCATCATTCCCGGATACGGAATGGCCGTTTCACAAGCCCAACACAAAGTACGAGAACTCTATGATCAACTTAAAAAACGAGATATCACTGTCAAATTTGCCATTCATCCGGTGGCAGGAAGAATGCCAGGACATATGAATGTACTTTTAGCAGAAGCAGAAATTCCCTACACAGATCTTGTGGAAATGGATGAGATGAATACCGATATGCCCCAGTGTGATGTGGCTCTCGTCATCGGAGCAAATGATGTCGTAAATCCAGCCGCGCGATATGACAAGACAAGCCCCATTTATGGCATGCCCATCATCGATGCGGATAAAGCCAAAACCGTTTTTGCGATTAAGCGCAGTAAAAATACGGGATTTGCCGGCATTGAAAACGAGCTCTACTTTTCAGATAAAACATGGATGCTCTTTGGGGATGCCAAGACTGTTGTCGGGGAATTGGTAAAACATTTATCATAAAATAACATGAACCTTAGAAAGAAAAATATATCTGTAAAAGCTCTAAAGAAAATTCGCTTTTACAGATATATTTTTCTTTTTATCGTACATCCTATATTCATCATAACCGCCTTGTCTTTCTCATCTCTTGCTGCTGCTGAGTATCCGCGTGGGTGGTGGCAAGCATTCCCTAAAGATCCAGCCAAAACTTGGGAAATTTTGCCACAAGAAGCCGAATATGGAAAAGATGTTATCCTTTCTAAACGCACGGAGCTGGGCATTTTTTCAAATTTTGCTCCAACCCCTTTTACGTTGGATGGGAAAAAGTACGCCAGCGTTGAAGGCTTTTGGCAGATGATGAAATACCCAGATCCCCAAGACAAAGACGATCCCCGCTACCGAAAAGATTTGCTTTGGAAATACACTCGAGACGAAGTCTCTCAACTCACAGGATTTGAAGCCAAAGATGCAGGAGAAGCCACTAAAGAGAATTATCAAAAGTTAGGGATCAGTTTTATTTCCTATAAAGGCAAAAGAATGGAATACAAAGGCAAAGACAAACAAGAACATTACGAACTTATTTTTCGCACCATTCAAGCCAAAATTGATCAAAATGAAAAAGCTAAAACTTTACTGAAAGCCACAGGAACTTTGATCTTACGCCCCGACCACATTCAAGATGCCGATGCCCCACCAGCCTATCGCTATTACGACATCCTCATGAAACTCCGCTCTGATCTTGCTCCATACTAGATTGAAGCC
>JACPSU010000200.1 GCA_016193105.1 Deltaproteobacteria bacterium
AAAAGAATGAAAGTATTTAAATTCATACAGCAGCTTTTGGAGTCTTTTGACCCTCAAAAGTCGCTCAAAAATACACTGACGGTCTGGTTTACATTGTTTGCCTTAGTTCCCCTGCTCGTCATTGTGGGCTACTCTGCTCATCTCTTTAATCAGCGGATGAATGAAGAATTAGTGAAACGGCTCACCGCTTTTGAACAAGGAATCGACCTCGAATTAAATGACGTCGAAGAAAAATTACGCCTCGGAGGATTTAGACATGCTAATGACTACTACCTCATTAATCTCATTCGAGGACAAAAAAAGAGCGTCTTAGAAAGTGTGACTCAAAGCATTATTGAAAACTATATTACCGATCGGATTTCTTATTTTAATGCCAAAGGAAAACTCATCCTTTCTGTTCTCCCCAAAAGAATTGTGAATAACCCCGAAGTCCTCCTTCCAGAAGAAGTTTTGCAACTTCCTCAAGAAATGCTCACGGAGCTTTCAGAGAAAAGACAATTGGTCACCAAAACCGCCCATACTAATATTGGATTTGCCTTAGATTGCTTTACCAATATCCGCTTAGGAGGAAAACTTGTTGGATTTATCAAAGAAACCATTGTGCTGGGCCGCTCCTATGCCCTGAGCACCAAAGAAAGAACAGGATTAGATATTGGAATTCTAGACATCAACTACAAACTTCTAGGCTCAACACTTCTTCCTGAACAAGAACAAAAATTTTATTACCCTCGGCATAAGTATGAAAAAATATCTTCGCTCACGTTGGTTTCTGACTCATACATGATGCTTACAAAACCGCTAGTCGATGAAAACGAAAAACCGACAGGGTATCTTGCCATCTTAGTCTCTCAAGCCACGACTCAACAAACGCTCAAAGAAATTAGAAATATTTTTGTTCTGATTTGTGCAGGCATTACCATTATCGTTATTCTATTTACACGCATTGCTTCACAAACAGTTCTTCGCCCGATTGATCGCCTCTTAGCTGCCATTAAAGATATTGAAAAAGGAAAACTAGATAGCACGGTTGCTGTTCCTCCCATGCAAGAAATCGCAACGCTAATCCATTCTTTTAATGCCATGTCGAGTTCGTTAAAAAGCACTCAAGCCCAACTCATTCATTCTTCTAAAATGACTTCTCTGGGACAACTTGTGGCCGGTGTAGCCCATGAGCTCAATAATCCCATTGGCTATACGTACAGCAACCTGAGTCACTTAAAAGAATATATAGAGTGCATCAAAAAACTGATTACCCTTTATGAAGAAACTCTTTCAAAACTTCCAAAGGCCTCTCAAGCCCATCTTCAAGAAAAGAAAAAAGAGCTCAACACAGATTTTATTTTAAAAGACATTGAAAATATTATTCAAAGCAGTCTTGAAGGAACGCAGCGCACGAAAGATATTGTCTTAGGGCTCAGAAACTTTTCACGATTAGACGAGGCAGAAATTAAAGAAGTGGATCTTCATGAGGGACTAGAAAACACTTTAAAACTTTTAAATAGCGAATTTAAAAACAGGATCACCCTTCACAAAGAGTATGCAAAATTACCCAAAGTCACCTGCTATCCCAGCCAAATTAATCAAGTCTTTATGAATCTTTTAACCAATGCTATTCAAGCCATTGAAGGACCGGGAGAAGTTTGGGTAAAGACACAATTACAGAAAGATCAAGTTGTAATTTCCATTAGAGACAGCGGAAAAGGGATTCCCCAAGAACATTTGGATCGAATTTTCGACCCTTTCTTCACAACCAAAAAAATAGGCCAAGGCACAGGGCTGGGCCTTTCTATTTCTTACGGCATCATCCAAAAACACAAAGGCGAAATCAAGGTCACAAGTACACCCAGCAAAGGCTCTACATTTACAATCTTGCTCCCCAAAGCAGGAATTGCTAAAGTATAAACATGTTAAAAACAATTCTTGGATTTCTTCTTATTGTAGGAATCACCATGCCTCTTTTTGCGCTAGATACAACGGAAAAAATTCAAAATAGAATTGAAAAACAAGAGGGCATTTCTCAAAAAAGGCTTGAGAAAAAAAGAGCATTGCTTGAAAAAAAATATAAAAAACGACTTAAAAAGCTGGAACGGTGGCATGAGAAAGAATTAAAACAAATAGCATATGAAGAAAAGATTATGAAGGAAAAATTAGATGCTAAAAAAGAAAAACTCGAACAACCATGAAAATATTAAAGCTTTTCTCTTTCTATTTTCTCCTAAGCTTTTCTGTTCTGTGGTACTGCACGATTGGTTTTATTTTACTCCTGTTTAAACCTAAAAAAGACGTCATTTTTTGGGTCGCTCATCACTGGGGACATTTTAATCTCAAACACTCCCAAATCACCTTAGAACTCCATGGCCAGAAAAACTTAGCTCGTACACCAGCTATTTTTGTTATTAATCATCAAAGCATGCTCGATATTTTTATCATAAGCGCACTTCTTCCCCCAAAAACCCTTCCCATTGCTAAAAAATCTTTTGGCACCATCCCCATTTTAGGATGGTTTTTACGCGCGACTGGAACAATACTCATTGATCGCTATAACCCCTCTAAAGCTTTGGAGGGAATGAAACAAGCCAAAGGCATTATTGAACAACAAGGGCTTTCGATTGTCATGGCCCCTGAAGGCACACGAACAAAGACTGGAAAGCTTCAGCCTTTGAAAAAAGGAGCGTTTTACTTGGCCATTCAAACAGGGCTTCCCATCATTCCCATCACAATTGTTGGGGCTTACGATCTTTTTCCAATATCATCCTGGATCCCTAAAAGAGGGGCTGTCTCAATCTATATTGACCCTCCCCTACCCACAAAACACTGGTCCATAGAAACCATCCCCGCTCACATGGAAGAACTTCGAACTATTTTTTTAAATCATTTAAGATAAGAAAAAGTTTCAGAAAAAAGTCGAACAATATCCACTCGAGTTGCATAGGACTTAGAACTTCCAGCAATCACCTGAGAAAGGCGAGAAGGAATCTTTCCTTCAGTAAAAGCATACACGACCACAGCCTCAATCACTTTAGCTTCAGTTCCAATCTCCCACCAAGCTTTGAGCCAGCCCACATCCATAAAAGAAGCATTTTTTCCTGTAGCCTTCAAATAAGCAACGACCTCTCCTACTAAGGCATTAAATACAGAATAGGCCGCACCCATTTCCGCTTTCACCAGGATATGATCTTGATTTGTATCAAATTTTAAAAAGATATACTCTACCAGGCGCATCAACCCAAAAATAATCTTCAACTCTCCTGCTGTCATGGTACGAAGGGTCGCCGACCCAACATCGTCTTTATTTAAAAGGGTTAAATAAAACTTCATATATTCTTTAAAATCTTCAAAATTCAAAAATACTTGAAACAGTCTCGGAAAGTGCTCTCTTAAAATCGGATTGCGATAGAGCCCTTTTAATCCTTGCGTATTAAAAGTCCCTTGCTGAATCAAATCTGAAACCAAGCGATCTGTTTCAGTCGCAAAACTCATAAGTTCTAAAATTTCATATCGACTGAGCTTCCCATCTTGGTCACTATTGACCAAAAGCTTATCTGAAACTGAAATTACAATTTTACCGATAGTATCAGCTCCCACCTGCTCTACAGAACTCAAAAGTCCACTCTCGCCCATAAGCTTTCTAAATCCCATCACCATTTTTTGAACCATATGCATTAATGCGGAGAGCTCTTTATACACCATCTCTCCACTTGAAGAAGTTTCTTGAGAATAAACAGATAATTTTCCATCTTGATCCGCGTCGTGCATCCGAATGACATGATCAATAAAATGAAGAAGCAGAGCAGATAATTCCTCCTCTTCTGTTTTTAAAGAATCCTTTTTTGTAAAAGGACTTTTCCACAAATGCTTAATCTTAGAAGTATCTAGAGCCTGTAAAGACTTAGAGTGAAGATCGGTCTCATGGGCCTCTTCAATCGCTTCATGTAAAAATTGGCGCAGCTCTTTAACGTCTTGGCGAGAAAATGAAGAACCCGAACTTTTGAAAATATTGGTTTTTAAGTCTACCAGAGCATCAACAAAGGTATTGGCCTCCTCTTGCGTTCCCACATGAACAAGACTCAAGATTCTGGCCAAATCTTGGGCTTTAATTTCTTGAGCTTTATTCTCTGAAAAAGCATCCAAAAACTTCGCCAGAAGTTCTTCATAGCTCTTTATAATCAAAACCCATTCTTTGGGTGTCCAAACTTGAGTGGCATAAATTCCGTAAACGTCAAAAACTTTTTGAAAACTAAAATCCAAAATATTAAGTATAGAAATAATATCCCGAGATTCGATAACATCCTCAGAACGCCCCAAGATAGCTTTATTTACGATAAAACATGCTTTTACAAAACGATCCCATGTTTCTTGCCGAATCCCTAAATCAAAATATTCTCGTTGATGAATCAAAATCTCCCCGACCAAGGGAAATTCATTATCTTTGACTAAATCTCTGGCCGCTTCCAGTAATTTCATAAATATTTCTTTTCGTAGGCTCCAATACTTAGGAGATTCCCCTAAGGACACTGAAGATAACTGATTTTGGTCATGCATCAATTTAGAAAGTTTTGAAACATAAGGAGCTATTCGACGAATGCGTCTAAAAACTTCCAAGATATCAGGCATCGTGATAGATTCAGTTTCAGATCCATACAGAACTCTCTCTAAAGCAACAAACCGCTTGACCCATTTTTCAACATTGGCAGATTCCCCTAAAACCCCTGAGTTCATAATCCGGCTAATTTCTTCTGCCGTAAATGTGTCTTTGGTTTTAAGCTCAATGTGGCTGGCTCCTTTTAGGAGCAAGAGCTCTGAACAATCGATCATCTTCACAAAACCATCTGGGCTTAATTTTCCATCTAAAAAATGAGCGTACTGGATATCAATAATTTTAAAACACAGAATCGTTTCAGAATCATTTTTCATATAATTAATTTTAAGCTGAGGAATCTCTGGAGGATCTTCTCCAAACCAAGAAGAACTACACGCACTCAAAAACAAAGTTCCTAATATAAGTAAAAGTACTTTAAAACGCATACGTTCCTCTCAACCATACTCGATCCTGATTTCTGAGTATGGACCAATAGGTGTCATCTTGGCCCATAATGAGATCTAGGCCGGTCGAAATACTCAAACGATTCATCGGAGTCCATTCCACTCCATTTTTCCAAATCCCTTCTTTGAAAGATACCGCCACTTCTGAAGCTGAGAAGGCTGAGAGTTTCGATAAAGGTTTCCAATAAAGTTTGGATACAATGTTATTCAAAGAGCGAGAAGGTATTTTATAGCTAGGATCTTGATAGGGATCAAACTGCCGCGTCAGCACTAAGCCTAATAAGAGCTGAGGAAGAAAAGAAATTTCATTTTTGGTTTGAAATGCAAAGAAATTTTTCCACTCTGTAGGAGCAAGCATGTATTCTGGCAACTCCTGAGGATTATCCGGAACACGATACATGCTTTCCATATGGACATCGACCGTAGAACTATGAATATTGCCTTCAAACGCATAAATAGTATGTTTGAAAAACCGAGGATAAAGATCTACTTTTGCTCCCATGGTATTACTTTTCGTAGAAGGACTGGTCGTAAGATTCCCATAAATTTCCATTCGGCCATTGGGATCCATGCCATGCATCATTAGAGCTGAAAAACGATACTGATCGTAAAAGTCCCGCAATGTAATTCGGGCCCCACCTCCTAAATTTAAAACCACATCTGCGATATCTGGATAATGCATTTTATAATCGAGAGGAACCGAGGCTTTTCCAACGGTAGCCTTATCATATAAGGGCATCGCCCATCTGGAGGGAGAAGAAAACTTCCCAGAGATATCTGTCTCGTATAACGCCCCACCCATGTTAGGAATAAAGAGGGGGCTTGCTAAAGCTTCAAAATCCAACACCTCTTCTTCGACGCGCCCATAAATCCCTACCATTCCATTGGATCTGACCTCTAAGGGATCAATAACTAATTTAGGGAAAATTTCTTTAATCGGACTATATTCATCCATCCCTCCCCAGTTTGGTAGAATGCGTCCAACCTTCACAAAGATATTAGTTTTTTGCAGATTGTGCCATTCCACATACGCAGAACGAATGTCGATCCAGGTCGAAGCTTCTTTGGGCATAAGCCCCCAGACTCGGGCATTTAAATCGTAGCCAAAGTGACGCCCTAATTCTTTAGATACGCTCACTCCTACTTTTAAACGAGATTCGTAGCTATAGCCTAGTTTATTTGGGGTCGCATAATAGAACTGATCCAGTTGGCTTAAGAATACCCCTTCTCCTGAATCCCACGCCTGCCCCCAAAATGATTTTTTAAGTAGGGTCATTGACCCAAGGGTGAAGTCTTCGGCATTGGCCTCTAAACTCACTATGAAGAGTGCGAAAAACACTATACATCGTTTAATCATGCAAGCTTGAACTCCTTATCATAAATAACAGCAAAGACCATGCCATTTCTGAATTATTGTAAGTATTTGAAATTGCTATGTTTTATTTATATTACTTTGTTTAGAAACTAAAAAATAGGCTCTTGACTGTGACCCTTTTTGTCACAAACCCAAATCTTCTAATCTCAATGGAAAATTGAAGGTTCCATGGACTTCTACGTAAGGAAGGTATTTTCTAAGAAGCTCTTGTTGAATGGTGGGGCGCGACTGACTCTGTTTTTCAGCATAAAGTGCATCTTGGAGCTTAGAAAAATCAAAGTCTAAAAGACCCTCTTTTTGAGCTTCGAGCCATTGGTAAACATAGAGGGCCGGATTGAGGGTTTGCCGCACATAGTAAGCTTCTTGATCACCCGGTTGTTTTGGACTTTTTCCATAGAAAGATACAAACTCAATCTCTGGCACCTCATATTCTTGTCCTCTCTCAATCCACTCTTCTTCAAAAGAGACTTCTGCTGGATATGAAGTCTCCTTTACCTCTTCCCATTGATGCTTTCTGAGTTCCAAATGTGTAAAAATACGATCTTTGAGGATCTCAATCATAATGCGATCACAAAATTCCATAAAGGCTAAAACCGCATCTCGAAACATCAGATCTTCTTGTGCACCATCAAGAACCTCTGATACTGCATACTGTCCCTTGGCTTCTTCAGCTGCAGCCACAAAAGCTTCCATCGGAGCATAGTATTCAGATTTTTCTTGAGATAAAATGTCCTTCATCGTTTTAAAATAAAAATCTAGGGCAGCCCCCACTTTTTCAGGTGTAACATCTGGAAACTTCCCTAAGGCTTGCGCTAAAAATTCTTTTTGTCGATTGATATCCGCCTCAATTTGATCGGCATAGGCTTGAGAATCTTCTTTGGGTTCCACAGAAAGAGGCTGATTTTTTAACTCAAAAATGGAACGACATTCTGCTTTCAAAACTTCTAAAAATTCCGGAGATACCACTTCTTGATAAAAAGAAGAAACAACCGCCTTTGCTTCTTCAAAATGAGCAGAATCTTTTTCTTGATAGGTTTTTAAAGCAGGAAATGAAAATTTTATTTTTTGAATCTTCACTCGTGGAGGCTGCACCAAAACTTGCAACGCCGGATGGGCATTCAAAAAAGCTTCCAACATCTCAGGTGTTAATCCTTCTTTGGAATATTGCTTCACAAATTCTTCATAGTCCCATTGGATCTCGCGATATTTTTCTCTCACTCGAGAAGGGCCAAAATCATCTCGCCCATAGCCCATACGTTCCAATCGTTGTTCAACTAAATATCGAAGGACTTCGGTTTTGGCCTGGCGCATATAGGCTTTCGTAAGATGCTCTTTGGTTGTTGTTCTCCATTCCATCCATAAAAAATGTTTAATCTTAGGCTCTGTATAATACGCATATTCAAAAGAAGAAAAAGAAATCTCAGAAAAAAGGTGATTGATAAGCTCTGTTCTTTTGCTTTTATCTTCATCATACGGACGGATGATGCTTTGAAATTTTTCTTCGATTTGACGCTCAAGTTCTACTCGTGTAGGGAGTCTGCGCCCTTGGCCTCTTGAAGAATAGAGAGTTTGAGACAAACGATTTTGAGCTTGAAGATCGATTTCAATATCTAAAATTTTATCTAGAATAAACCATCGCACGAACTCTAAGACATCGCCTCGCCACTCAGGACCCATCACTTCTTCTTCAAATAATGTTTTCCGAAGAGTATAATTTTTATCTTTATAACGAACGGCTAAAGCACTTTCATCTTCTTGATTTAAAAATCGACGAATACGTTGAGACGCTCTCCTGGCTTCTTCGATCAGTTGAGGATGGGGTTCCAAGGCAATCAGCTGGCTTAGAAAAGAAAGGGCTTGAGATGATGGAAAGTCAGAAACTTTTTTGATGAGCGCTTGTCGTTGCTCTACATTTTGCTCTGTCAGCCTCAGTTTTCGAACAATATCAACATAAGAAAGAGTTTGGGCTCCAGCGTAAGAAAATAGACAGAGGGTGAGGACTATAAAAACAAAACTTTTTTTTACCATAAAACTTCAAAGTCGGTGGTAAAAATAATTTCTCCATTTCGTTCAGGATCAGTAGATTCAAAAATGTAGCCCAAATTCATACGCAATGCCACACTATAGTCCACCAAAGGAATCAACGCTCCAGCGGAAAGCACAGATCCATCAGAAACGGTGACATCGGGATCATCTTGTTGAGATTGAAATCGAACTCCGATTTCAGTCGGCCGATTTCCTTCCTCAGAAGGTTGAAGTTTTTTGTTCCATCCTATCACCCAAGACTGATCTGTAATATCTCCAGTTTTACGTCGCCTTACAAATTCAGAAAAAATTTCTCCCAGCTCAGATCCTGTCAGTTTATTTAAATCAAGTTTAAATCCAAATACGGCCATTTCTTGTGCTTGAGCAGCGTTCGTCACGGATGCAGACTCTCCTGCCGTAGGAGTTCCGGACCCAATTCTAGCAAAGCCTGCCCAGACATCGATAGGTTTAAAATTAATCTCAGAAAAACGATTAAGAACAGACAAGGAGAGTAAAACTCGAACAGCAAAATCTTCTGCCCCGCCCTGATTGTCTAGATTAAAACTTGCAGCTTGAACCCAAATTTGTCTCTCTACAATAGCTGGATTGGGCCCTTCGATACGACCATATCCAACATCTACTCGAGCCGCTAAAGAAGTGGTCAGATTATATTTATCTAAAATAGATTTATGAAAAACAGCTTGATCCACAACTTCCGTAATAAAAGGGACTGGAACTTGTCCAGCATAAACCTTAAGAACCCCCTTCTCCCCTTGAATCGGCTTCGTATAGTACATATAGGCATCTTTAAAACTAAGCTTTGTAATTTGATTTCGCAATTCTCCTGACGTCGCTACTTCATTCTTTAAAAAATTCTGCACATTGGTTGCATTTTGTTGGTCGTTGGACTCTTTCAAATGTTTAGCATCCAAAGAAAGTTCCGCCCCCCAACTATCCACACGAATAAATGGTGTGATTCGTGCATAATAAATATTAGATCCACTCATCCCAGAACCTGTTGAAGTATTAAGCCCTGGGTTAATATCAAACTTCACTCCATAGGCCCCATCAACTCCCACAGGCCCAACCATATAACGACCACGAAGATCTTGGTTTCGCTCAAGCCATCGTTCTCTTTGATCGGCTTCTCGTTGTTTTATCTCTCTTATTTTTTGTGTTACTGCACTGGGGAGACGACGATTCATTTCTTGTTCGATATAGCCAGGCAAAACTTCATCGAGCTTCTTCTCAACAGCCTGATTAATCCTTTCTTGAAGCGCTGGATCGTCAATAGGAGAATCTTCAACGGCAGGTGTTTGGCTAAATCCTTGCGGGGCATAGAGATAGACTAAAAACAGAAAAAAGATAAAACATAAGACTTGATTGAGAATGCGAATTTTCATGGACCCTCCTTAAAACGTGAAGGGCAAAGTAGCACAAAAAATCAGCACCCGCAAGGGGGGGATTCTAAACTATTTTTTATGATTTTTTATTGAGATTTGTAGGCAAAGCCAGGGGTACGAGACTCGTTTTGGTTGGGTTCCCAATCTGCAGCAAGACTGTAGGTAGGCGCTCCATACCAATAGAGAGCATAGTCTTGCCCATACGCTTGGGCATAGACTTTGCGATAGGAATTCCTTTTGCCTTCATCCACATGAACTCTTTCCAAAGACTGATCTCGTTTTAAATTGAGCTTAAATTTATTTCCACCGAGTAAAAAATCTACAAAATCGGTCACGTCAATGCTACCGTTACTCCCAAAAGCGGAATTGGCATCAAATCGATCGGCAATGGCAAATTTATCAGGATAAAAAAGGGTTACAAAATTATACGCAGAAAGACCTGCCCCCACACCGTGATCTAGCAAATCAGAACTCACAAAAAGCTTCGGATACTTTTCAAAAGACTCTTTAGGCTTTCTTCCATAAATTTCTTGAAACTCTGTTTCATACTGAGCCAAGAACTCATCCAAATATTCTGGCTCAAAATCTCGCCCAACGATGAGTCCATATTCTCCAGGCCAAAGAACTTGAAGATCGGGTCTTAAAAAATGTGCTTTTTCAGGATCGTTTAGCCCAAATTTATTTTCTAAGGGGTCATTATAATAAGAAATGAGCTCTTCCGTATTCCCACTTAATTTTGGATTTTTGTGCCAGGGGATGTTCCCATTCCAAAATTTCCACCCTGTCAAATCCACCCCCTTTTGTTCGCACTCTTTTGTAGTTTTACAGGTCGCCGTATTATGAAGCTCGACATAACGCCCCGCCGTCCCTTTTTTGGAATCAAATAAAATTTCTGAAATAACAACAGGCTTTTGTTCGTGTGAAAACTGCCATAGTTCTGCATCCTCTGGAACATACTCGGGGTAGGCATTTTTAAACATGTTCACAAAAACTTCTTCATAGACTTCATTCACAAGCTCGGGATCTCGAATAATAATAGCACTTTCGTCATTATCTTTTTCTGCACTGGAGCTAAAATTATAGGAGCCCAAAATTAAAATACGCCGATCAATAATCATAAATTTATGATGAAGCGCTCCTCGAAAGGCAGCAAAACGAACAGGAATCCCCATCTGAAGAAAACGTTGATACGGCCCTTTAGAAGACCCCAAGCGATTTAAGATCCCATAGACAGGAACTTTGGTAACTTTGCCCCCCATTTTTCCGGCTGGATAAAAGTAACTCGCGGCATTATAAAATTTGCCTTCTTGTTCAGTCCCCCCAAAAAGTTTATAAAGCTCAGTCCATTGTTCAGGAGAAATAGATTGAGAATCAAAGGTCGCCCCATCATTTTGAGCCACACGCAGTTTGCCATCGGTAATATTTTCCCATGGCTCTTCTCGCAGCGCCACAGGGTGAATATTATAAGGTTCAAATTTAGACTCTCGGGTTAAAGCTTTATTCATAATGGTTTGATAAACCATGGCATTATCAAGCGTATAGGTTGCAAAATGAATCGACTCTTGGGCGGAATAGAGCGCCTCCACCACTTGCTTTTGAATATTGTGACGAGGAGAAAAATAAAACTCAACTTCGGTATCTCCAACCCTCACTTTGGGATAAGAAAGCGGTTCTGTAATCCCTTCAAAATCTTTAGACTCAAGGCCACTTTTGGTGCCGGGCTTATCGCCGATGAGGGTAAACGTTCCGCCGACATCAAAAACACCCTCTTTTTTGTTTTGGAATCTGCCTTCCACCATTTGACTAAAATCTTGATAAAAAAGATCAGCAACCTTCTTACTTCTAAACAAAAAGGAAACATTTCCATTCTCAAACGTACACTGATGGGTCGTATTGGTCGATCCCATCCACACACGCGCTTGCGGTGTCTCTCGATCGATGATCAAATATTTATTGTGATTCAACCCTCCACCACTATCCGGAAGCACCGTTACTCCTGCTGCCTCTAATCTTTCTCTGGCGGCCACATAGTCAGTCACATTATGTTCTGTAGGATCATACCATTCTCCATCGGTGGTGAGCGTCACAGAGACCCCTCTTTTTCTCGCACGAATAAAGGCATCTGTAATTTTTGGATCGCTGATTTGGTAAAAAGCCCCTTCTAAAGATTTTTTGGTTGAATCAATTTCTCGAATGAGATTGGGTCTTAAGCCTCGGCCATTGGGATTATCATTGGGTGGAACGTTATAATAAAATTCAATGGGGCTAGACGAAGCAATACTACAATAGAATAAAAAAAGAATTAAAAAGCTTCGTTTCACTGCTCTCCTTGATTTTTACGCTTATCCCAAATACGATCTTCGGGCTTGGCTTTGACAAAAAACGCAGGAATTTGGTCTAATAAAATCTCTCGTGCCTTATCAATTTCATCGACGGATAAGGTCATGGGAGAAAAATGAAGCTGAATCCGATTTTGGGTACGAAGCTTTGAAAGATGAGATGAAAATGCATCGCGATTTAATTCCCAAATCCCCCAAAAGTTATTCGTATACTCTTCAGCAACCCCCGCTAATTCTTCTCCTTGATAATGAACCACATTTTCAAACGTATTAAATTCAGCATTACGAGACCAGTTGTAGCTTCCACTCCATACTGACTTCCCATCGACAATCATATACTTATGATGCATTTGCGGATCATAGGCATAATACCAAATATAGGAAGAATATTTAATTCTCACCTCAATCTCATTTTGGGCCAAATATCGACTAAATTTCATCTCTCCGGCGAGCTCACATTTTTCTAGTTCTTCTTCGGTAGGATTAGGCCCTAAGTTTTTAACACAGCGTCTATATTTTCTCATCACCCGCTCGTGCTCTGAGGGACTCACAAATTCTTGGCTGTCCAAAACAACTTTAATATCTAAGTCTTTATTACTTTTTTTGGCAGCAATTAAAGCATCCGCCAGAGGTTTCAAACGAAAATGGCCGGTCGCCACATAAATAGAAGTTTTGGCATTGCCAATAGCCTCTTCTAAATTTGAAGAAGCTACTCGATTGCCATTGAGTTTAAATTGAGGCTCTTTTTTAAAATTTTGGCTCGTAAAAATAGGCCTAATGAACTCTGAAGGTTCTAAAGAAGAAACATAATCTTGCCGATCTCTTTGCAAAGAATCATCTGGAAAATCATAACTATAATTCCACATCAATTGAAATTCTTTTTGAAACTCTGTGGTGGTTTGGGGATCATTTTTAATTTCTACTAAATTTTCATCATAACTTGTGTCTGCCCGGCTTGAAAAATTGCCACTCCCATTTAAAAGAACCGTATCCGAAAAATCTTCGTTCCCTCTTAAACCATCTGGAAATCCATCAACAATCACAAACTTATGATGCATAATTTTAGAAACATATCGCACATCAATCCCAATTTTTTCCAAAGAAGCACTCATCTCTGCTTTAGAGTCGACCTTGTCACTTCCTGGAGTATCCTCTTTCGTGTTGGCCGCATCATCAAAAATCATGCGTATTTTTAGTCTCTTATTTTTATTTTTTACAGATTCTAAAGCGTTAAGAATTTTATCACTGCTAAAATTATACATGGCAATATCAATAGAGCGCTTGGCATGGGAAATGTTTTTAATAATGGCCTCTTGAGCCCCTCCATTCGGACTAAAATACGTATGAATGGAAGCGGGTGCTGCAAAAGAAAGGGAAGCATAGAGAAAGAGCCAAAGAAATGAAAAACGCCTTAAAAACATCTGCCATCTATATAATGAGAGAACCTGAGAAAGTCAACGTATAGTTCTTGACATTATCTCCTCTTCTTTATAAAGATTCTTCGGGCTCACGCCCTCAGAATGACAAAAAACAGGAGGTATTGCATGCAATATATTTTAACGCTCGTATTAATATTTATTTCTTTATCATCTAATGTTTTCAGCCAAACAGAACGAAAGCTTTATGTAGGTAAAAACTCTACAGAAGCGATCATGACCTTTGATCATGAGGTAGAATTAGAAAGCTCCAGAGCGCCCTTAGAAGCAGATGCCAGACGGCAAATCGATCGACAAGTTTTACATTTATTTGGCCCGATGGGAGAAGCTCAATACAAAGCAGTCCCCAAAGGCAATCATGAAATCACCGAAATTCAAATTACACAAAAAGAACGAAACACCTATGTCATTGGCTACCACTATGTGGGAACGATTGTTTTAGAAAACGGTCCCAAAACAAAATATGAGATTACTCTTCCTAGCAATCCTGAAACTGTTTATGAAAAAGGCTTAGTGAATGGCCGAAATCCCTGCACAGATCCCCACTATGATATAGAAAAATATTTTTGGTATTTTTGGAATCCTGAAAACAGCGGCTGCCCTCTAGAAGAAGGACAAGAGTACGAAAAAATTACCACTCAAATCCAAAGACTCGAGAACACTCAAAAAACCTATCCAGAATACGAACGACTTGCTGATGATTCTGGTACCATTCATATCAGCGTACTCATGGGGATGGATAATCCTTACGCTGATAGAAACCCCATGCGATCTAAAGACATCAATGCTTCAAACTACCGCGACATCCGAAACTCTTTACTCAAAATGGGGTTCAAAGCGCTGGGGGTGTGGACTGAAGAACAAATTTCTTCTATCGCCTCCACTGAACTGAACCATGTTCCCTATGTGGAAGAGCTTGAAAAACAAGCCTCAAGGGCCAAAATTGTAGTTCGCATGTTTTTTGGCCCCAGTGAAATGGATGAGCTGAGCCATGCTTTTCACTACTTTCTAAAAGACGCTTTAGAGAATTCCTCTGTCATGATTTATGACGGTCATTCAGGGCTGGGTGAATATTTGGATTTGGAACGAATGGAAAGTGAAGAAAATTTTGTAATGCAGCCCAATCCATCCAGGTATCAAATTTATTTTTTTAATAGCTGCAGCTCCTATCCGTATTACAACACGATGTTTTTTGGACGAAAAATTTCGGAAACGGATCCGAAGGGGACCAAAAATTTAGATGTCTTAACCAATGGATTATCGACTTTCTTTTACGTCCTCCACGATACAAATCTTGCCTTCATTCGTGCGATTGATGCCTGGGCGAATGAAAAAGCACGCATCAGCTACCAAAAAATAGCGGAGCAAATTGATAGCGGGAATTTGTTTGGAGTGAATGGCGACGAAGATAACGAATAAAGTTTTTCTTTTTCTCTTTCTGTTTATTCTCACAACACCCACGTGGGGGGCAACCCCATGGGAAGTTGCAGTCATATTTCTAGGAGGAGAAGAATCCGCAGAATACCAAAAAGATATCGATAGAAATATTTTAGAGCTGGCACAGCTTACTCCAAACCCCTCTTTAAGACTCAGCATCTTTCGAGAACTCCCAGAGTGGGATGTCTCATATTTTGCTGATTCTACCTCAGAAGAGCTCCACATTTGGCATCCTATTTTTTATGAAATCGATTTTCGTGATCTCAAAATTCCAGGACAACTTTTTGTGTTTCAAAAAAATAGTCCCCAAAAAAGTGCATTGCTCAATGACTCCAAATTATCCTCTTTTTTAAATCATGCTTTTAAAATTCCAGGATCTCACCGCATCCTTATTCTTTATAGCCATGGGATGGCCTTTGATGGACTTAAGAATATCAAATTAAAAGAGCTTCGACATCAACTTGAAACCCATATTCCAAAACGTTCTCCAAAATCCAAACCTCTTGATATTTTATGGCTCGACGCCTGCTACATGGCAAATCTAGAAGTCGCCTATGAACTAAGGAATATCAGTACTTATTTTTTAGCCTCTGAAGAAGCTGAGTTTTCTTCCGGAATGCCTTTTGATGCGCTTCAAACTCTAAATGAAAACAATGAAGGGTCATTGACCCAAGGGTCGTTGACCCAAGATCCCAAAGCCGTTGCTCAAAATCTAGCGGAGAGATTTTTAGAGTCCTATTCTTTTATCAAAGAAGGCTCCCAACGAAAAGCTGCAACCTCTAGCTCTGCTACTCTAAGCCTCATCGACACTGAAAAACTAAATGACTTCGTCACCTATCTTTCACGCCTTATGCAAACGATCCATCTTTTTCCTAAAGAATTAAAAAAAGCTCTTAAAATTTCTCACTCCCTTCGGAAACTATCCCGAGAAGATCTAGGAGATTTAGGCTCACTCATTCTGGCCTTTCGCAGAAACAGGCTCACCCCTGCCGAAACACGC
>JACPSU010000187.1 GCA_016193105.1 Deltaproteobacteria bacterium
TGTGCGAGCTACAATCCACTCATCATTGGTATCCAACGTTTTAGACAGATCTTGGTTCGTTAAAATTCGAGAGGGCAAATAAGAGCCCGTTCCTAAAATCGTAGTTTTTTTCATACAACACTTACACTTTCTAATGCACCTTTGAGGCTTTCTAAAAGATGACTCTCAACAGATTTTTGAGCTGTCAAAAGTGCATTTTTAATGGCCCGACTACTCGAACGCCCATGGCACACTTGCACCACACCATTAAGTCCTAAGAGGGGTGCCGAACCATACTCCGCATAATCGAGTCGTCTACCAAAACTATACAACGTATCTTTAAAAATAAAGTAAAAAAGTCCAGCGGCGAGTTTCGTAAAAAATCTTTTTTGAAATTCTTGTCGCATCATCGAAAAAATGGCAGAGACTAAGCCTTCTGCTGTTTTTAAAAAAATATTCCCAATAAATCCATCGCATACTACAACATCCACTTTCCCTTTGAGCATATCTTTACTCTCAATAAATCCCACATAATTTAAATTCTTTGTTTTTAAAATCTGATGGGCCTGCCTAAGCACTTCTGTCCCTTTGCTTTCTTCTTCTCCATTACTTAAAAGCCCGACGACAGGATTTTCTTTTTTCTCAACGATTTTGGAGTACAAAGCTCCCATCACCGCAAATTGAACCAAATGAGAAGCACGACATTCGACATTGGCTCCGAGATCAAGCATCACACAAGACCCTTTAAGCGTAGGAATACAGCCAGCAATCGCAGGCCGTTCAATCCCTGGAAGACGTTTTAAGACCATGAGAGCCGAAGCCATAAAAGCACCCGTATGACCGGCGCTTACAACGGCATCCACCTCATGATTTTTAAGAAGCTCTAAGGCCACACGCATAGATGATTCTTTTTTAGAACGTAAAGATTCCGTTGCTCGCTCATGCATTTCAATATTTTCAGAAGCATGAACAATCTCAATGGTTTGAGAAGAAAAACGAGTCTTATGAAGTTCTTTTTGAATTTTTTTTTGATCGCCTACGAGGACAACAGACATTCCCCCTTGGCGAGCGGCAAGCAAAGCCCCTTCAACATTTACGCGCGGTCCAAAATCACCCCCCATGGCATCGAGGGCAATTTTCATAATTCTCCAATACGAATGATTTCTTTCCCTTTATAATATCCGCAAGACAAACACACATGATGTGTCTGCATTGCTGCTTTACATTGAGGACACGCCACATATTGAGGCGCTGTTAAGTTTTGCTGAGCTCTTCTTTGTCTTCGCTTTCTAAGCGAACGCTTTTTCTTTGGAACGGCCATTATTTTCTCCTTTTCTTCTTAGTGTCCTTAATAACTCTAAAATCCTTTAGCACTTGAAACGGGGAATATACATCGTCTTTTTTACAGGCACAACTCTTAATATTTAAATTTTGTCCACACTGGGGACATATCCCCTGGCATGCACTTGAACACAAGGGTTGTAAGGGAAGCATCAGCTCAATTTGTTCTCGAATGACATCCCCCATATCAAGTTCATCTTCTTTAAAATAGGTGATATCTAGCTCATCTTTAGAAAGCTCAGCATCTTTTATACTAGGATCTTGACCATGGGTAAAAACAGGATAAAAAAATTCGTTAAAGACATACGGAGCGTCTTCCGCACAACGAGAACAATTTAAAATAAGCTTTGCTTGGAGATGACCTTCAAAAAAAATATCTTCTTTTTCTTTGGTCAGCACCAAATGCAAGGAGAGTGGGCCTTCGGTTTTTAATTTTAAGCCCTCAAAAACAGCACAAAACCAACCATCAGATTCGGAAAGGGAAAGTGTTACAGGTTTTTGAAGTTCATGGAGTTTTAGCTTCATACGAGTGTCCAGTAAAAAAAATGAAGCTATCGAATGATAAACTATTTGTCAAGAGAAGCGGGCTCTACTATAGATCAACAAGATGCCACTTATCAGACATTCTTTTTTTTCAGGACTTTACTACCCTTCGGATGCAGAGGAATTGAGATCGACACTCCTCTCTTTGCTGGGCACTTCACTCCATAGAAAAAAAATAAAAACTGTAACGATCCCTCATGGAAACCTCGCTTTGGTTGGAAAAAAGATGGCAGAGATTTATGCGTCCATTGAAATTCCAAATCATGTCATCTTATTAGGTCAAAACCACACGGAGCGAGGAGAAAAATGCGCCATCTATTCAAAAGGGGTGTGGCAAACACCTTTAGGAGAACTAAAAATAAATGAAGAATTAGCCTCTTTGTGGATGGAAAACTCACCTTGCAAGTTCTTTCTCCTAAAACTCAAATTGTTCCCTTGACTGTGATGCCCACCACTCCCCAACGCTACCAAAGTTTAGGCCAAGGCTTGGCTAAAACCATTCAACAATACCAAGAACCCATTTTAATGATTGTGAGCGCCAACACAGCCCCTTCTGATTTACCATGTGGGGATCCCGCGCTTTCTATTGTTTCGTTTGCTTTAAAATAAATTGATACTTGGTAGACTTACGCACTTCCGTCATCCAGAGGGCAAGGCCCGAAGGATCTCAGATTTTAAAATTGGCAGAATCTTACTAATTCAAAAGAGCTAGGTACCGATTCAATTGCTCTTCAGCTTTTTCAACGTTATCCTCAAGATTTACTCCATTTTTATTTAAGAGTTCTTTGGAATTTTTAGAAATCTCGGAGTTTCCCTTCTTAAAAAGACGAACTGCGTGCTGAATATCTCGTACCAACTGATTTCCTATGACATCAGAAAGCTCATTTTTAAAAGCGCTACTTGCTAAAAGGCTTATCTTACCATGCAAAGTTGCAGCATCTAAAACCAAGAGACCTAATTCATCCTCTTCTTGTCCGCCAGCAGAGGCTTGTTTATAAGAAGGCAATGCATTCAGAGCAATCAGCTCAAAAGAAGCACTTGCACTGATCAAACATTGTGCTTTTTCTAAATTTAGATCATTTGTCTTTTGAGCAAAGGCTCCCGTTGAAAAAAGAAGCATAGAAATAAAAACCAAAATTTTATACATAAGTACCTCCTGTTGGCGAGTGTTTTAAGATTAAACTCTTGTAAAGTCAATAAACTAAAAGTGAGAATATCCTTACCAATTGTGATCTGCCTTAAGATCCTTCGCCCTACGGGTTCAGGCTGAGCTCTCTCTTAAAAAAGAAAAGACTCAAGACATCATTCGAAGATTGCCTGTGAAAAAGGGAGGTTTAGAAAAAACTGCACAAAATTTCACTTCCACCGGTGGAAGTGAAAAAACATTTAGTATCTTTAAATAAATGAAATTGAAGTTTGGTTTTATTC
>JACPSU010000191.1 GCA_016193105.1 Deltaproteobacteria bacterium
AACAGCACCAGCTATGGGTTGGGGAAGCTCGTGCTTTATGGAAGAGGGCTGGCTTCGGAAAAAATAAAAAAATCCTTGATATAGGTTGCGGGCCTGGATTTGCAGCACTTGAACTAGCTAAGATTATTGGCTCATCTGGGAGAGTAATTGCGGCAGATATTTCAAAATCCTATATCGATTATTTGAATGACACCATCAAGAAACAGTGCATTGATAATATTCAAACTATTTGTTCTGATTTTCATAAGATTGCAGTTGAACCATCTTATTTCGATGGTGCTTATTGTAGATTTTTTCTCATATTTTTTAATCATCCAGAAAAGATCATTCAGAAAGTACACTCAGTATTAAAGCCTGGTGGGGTGTGGGCAATGACGGATTTTGCTAATTATAATATGATGGTATCTCCTAGAAAAAAATCGATAGATAAAGTCATGTATAGCGTACAAGAGTACTTTCAAAAAAATGGAGGCGACTTATCCATTCAAATGGAAATGCCCAAATTGCTTGGACAAAATGGTTTTGAGGTTAAAGAAATAAAGCCAATTGTAAAGGTAGCACGACCCAATACAGATTTATGGTCTTGGGAAGCTCTGTTTATTGAAAACTTTTCAAAAGAATTGATTAAAAGCCAATGTGTAACCGAAGCAGAAGTACAGCAGTTTTGGGTTGATTGGAAAACAATAAGCAAAGATCCAAATGCCTTTTTTATAACCCCCACTTTACTTGACATTGTCGCCATAAAAAAATGACGCCTTAATTTGATTATTTTTTAATCATATAGTATAAAAACACTTTCCCTCCAAATCTTATAGGAAGAAAAAAATAAAAGGAGCAATAAAATAAAAACTGAAATTATAGCAGTTATTTTTATCCTAAATAGCGCATTAGCTTTTGCAAACTGTGAAGATATCCTGAGTAGTGGAGTATCCAAAGAAGAAGCTTCTATCTTGCCCTGGTGGCAGATGAACCGAGAGGACTGGATTAAGGCACAATTTCCCGATATGGGGATACAATGGACGCTATCTCCTGATCAACAAAGAGTAGCCTGGGAAGATACAAAAGAAGCTGAATATAAAGCTATCAATGATTTTATTAACTTATTTGATGATCCTATTGCTGCTTTTAGAAAAGGACAAAGGGTATTGGCTGAAAGATTTCCAGAAAGGATTTGCTGGAAAACAAGGGATCACGTATTTGCAGCCAATGCCTCGCGTACGAAGTTCAGTTTCATTACCCATACGAGAGGGAGAGTCAATGACATAGAAGATGCCAGGCTAGCAATTATTTGGGGAAGAAAATTTGGCTATCGAGAAGAGGATATTCTTTTTTATATTATAAAAAATTATATTATTTATGAATATATGCCAGAGATTTGGGCCAGGGGAGTTGACTTGGAAATTGTAAGAGAACACAATGCGTGGGTAGGGCAATCTATTCCACAAGATGTAAAAGAAAATTTCCCAGCATTAAAAAATGGCTCCACATTTTAATTTTGCATATATTTTATGCACATGGTATAAGCCTTTTTTTTTTTTATTTCTAGAGAGGAATTGAAGATGCAAAAAACAATATGGATATTTTTGGTTCTCTTTTTTATAGGGTTTCAAACCTATGCCGTTGGGATACAAGATCTCAGAGGGACGTACGTTGGAACGGCTTTTGAAGATAAAAAACCTTGTGTCATTACCATTGGAACAGTGGATCCGAATATCATGACAGCCAATGGTATAACGACAGCTCCACTATTTTTTCCTGTAAATTTTGTGGCTTATCAGTCTTTTTCAATGGTACTTCCTATTTTAACGCTCTCAGATATTTCTTCCGACAGTGCGCATCGTATTCACGTAGCATATACATCCAGCGATGGTCGATCAAACTCTAGCATTGTTCTATGGCTGGATGAAAAAAACAATGACACGTTGAAATCTGCTGTTGTGTCTTCCAGTGCCCCGAACGATTGGAACAGCAGTATCTGTCGCGATATTATTAAAAAATAATTAAAAATTTTGAGAATGAACGCTGTACTTTTGATTAATAGCCCAGAGGTTTAGAAGGTTGATTGTGAAATGTAGGGTAATGGGGGCTAAAAGATTTCCGGCGTAGATGTAGAGTCCCCCTAAGAGAAAGCCTGCAACAATAGCAGTGATCGTCCAGGGGATCATCAGTTTATTCCAGGGAATGTGGATGCAGCCAAAAATGATGCTGGCGGGGATCAATCCAAATTGATTTTGAAAAGCTCCTCGGAAAAAAAGTTCTTCTCCAACACTGCTACACAAGGCCAAAATAAAAATGACAGGAAAAGTAAGTGGGGTAACGATTTGGGCAAAAAACTCTTCTAGCTTTTGAGCCCAGGCCGTATGCGTGGTGATAAGGGCTGAGAAGACAAATAAAAGAAATGCAAGAAAAGTGGCTTCAGGAATTCCTTTGATTCCTAAAAACCTAACCTCTAAGTGTGCAAAATAAATCCACGCTAAGGCTAAGGCGGACATGACAGAATAAATAAGAACAACTTTAGGAAGTTCGATTCTTTTCGAGGTTTTCATAAATAGTATTTTGAATATTTTCTTCTTTATCTAAAGAAGGCGCTATCCATTTCCAACTAGCTTGTTCTGAGGCGCGATCTTGTCCTTGAATATCAATTGTCCACTCAATGGGTGAAGTTGTGTGATCGATCGTAATAAAAAATCGATATCTGGATAATCCACTATCGTAAATCCAGTTGGACTCAACGGTCCCTTCTTCTTTTGAAAAGTCTTTTAAAGAATAAGGAAGGGATGTCTGGTAGATCGCATGCCACACTTCTTCATAGGTATAGGGCTGAGATTCTGGTGTAGCGGAAGGGGCTTGTTGTGTTTGTGTGCGGGGGATGGGCTTCCTAGCTGGGCGGGAAGATTTAGGAGTTGAAGCACAATTCATCAAGGTAGCTAAACAGAAAACAATTAAGAAGCCAATGATAGGAAAATGTTTCCGTTGGCGAATGGTTTTCTTTAGAAGCCAACGGGAACATTTTCCTATCATTATTTTATCCATTTTTTAGATTTTTAGGTTTTGATAATGAAACGTGTAGCTTCAAAATCCCAATCCCAAGTATATCGCCAATGTCGTCAAAAAAGCAATAAATTGTGGGGATAAAGAGCAGAGTTAAGAAAGTAGAACTGATCATTCCTCCGACCATAACAATGGCCAGGGGTTGATAAAGCTCTGTTCCAGAGCCAATGCCTAGGGCCATGGGGACCATCCCCAGCATGGTCGTGAGTGAAGTCATGAGAATCGGACGGAGTCTTCTTTTTCCAGCAATCATGATGGCTTCTTCTCGATCAATCCCACGTCTGCGCAAAATATTAATGTAGTCGATTAAGACAATGGCGTTATTGACGGCAATCCCAGCTAAAATAATGATTCCGATGAAAGCGGAGATGCTTAAAAATTTCCCCATCATGAGAAGAGAAGCTGTAACGCCGATCAAAGACAGGGGGACAGAAAATAAAATAGTAAAGGGATGCATGAGGGACTCAAACTGTGCAGCCATCACCATGTAAATAAGCACAATGGCAACGAAGAGAGCCACTTTCATGTCCCAAAAGGATTTTTGAAATAGCTTAATTTGGGGCCCCATTTGAAGTGACATGTTTTTGGGGAGATCAAGCGCTGGAAGTTTCTGAAGAATAGTGTCCGGAGAAGCTTTGGGATCCAGAGTTGCTAAAACAGTTAAGGTACGTTCTTTTTCTTCCCGGGGGAGTGCAGCAGGGGCAAAGCGTTCTTCAAACTGAGCTATGGTTTGAAGGGGGATATGAATGCCATAAGGAGAGGGGATCAATAAATCTCCCAATTTTTGATAGGTGTCTAAAGTCCCTGTTTTGCTTTTAACCATAATGGGCCATTCAGTACCTTCATTAGAACTTAGAGTTGTGGCTTTAACTCCATAGAGTTGGTTTTTAAGATTATCTGCTATAAGCTTTGAGGTGAGTCCTACATCGGAAGCTTTGTCTCGATCGACTTTGATTTCGATCTCGGGCTTGGATTCTTCATACGAGAGATAAGTAGAGCGCACGCCTCTCACTTTTTTTAATTCCTCTGCTAAAAACTTTCCCTTTTTTTGAAGAACTTTCATCTCTGGGCCTTTGAGTTTAAGATCTAGGCTTCTTGTTTCAAGCCCAGCCGTAACGCTACTTAAAGGGCTCAGCGCAGTAATGGAAAAATAGGTATCTGGAATTTTTTCAAGATAGGCGCGAAGGTGTGCCAGTCGTGTTTGGGCTTTTTTAGGTTTGGAAAATTGCATAAGAAAGGTCCCTTGGCCTGCCACCACTTTTAAATGAGTAGAAGAAATGTTGGATAGAGATTGAATAAACGCTTCTATTTTTTTACAAGACTCTGTGGTTGTGTCTAAAGAAGTTCCCGGAGGATACGTCAGTGTTACTTCATAATGATTTTGGAGAGCCTCGGGGAGAAATTCTGTTTTTGGGATGAAAAATAAAGAAAGAAAAAAGATGATAAAAACAACGATAATTACGCTGACTCTGGATTTCCAACTTTGGATAGCTTCTTTAAGAGTTCGTTCATACTGTTTTTCGACGGTAGTTTGCAGCTCTTCGATCTTTTTTTCTCCCGCTTCGGTTTGCTCTAAGGCTTTTTTGTATAGTTCTTTGGGGGTGAGGGTGAAGCGTTTTAAAATATTTTCATAGCTTTGGGCCATTTTAGTTCCCAGATGATAGATGCGATCTAAAATCCAAAGTCCCTGAAGAACAATTTCTCTCCAGCGGTCGATCTTCTCTTTGATCCCTTCTGCAGTCTGTTGTTTCAAAAGTTGAGCGGCAATCATGGGGATAAATGAGAAAGCAATAATCATGGAAAAAATAAGTCCATAAATAATAGATAAGGATAAATCTTTAAAAATGATTCCAATCGGGCCTTTAACAAATAAAATAGGGATAAAGACGGCCAGTGTGGTGAGGGTAGAGGCAATGACAGCGCCTGCGACTTCTACTGTGCCATTGATCGCGGCATTTTTAGGGCGCTCTTCTGTTTTTAAGTGTTCAAAAATATTTTCCAAAATGACAACAGAGGCATCGACGACCATTCCTAAGGCTAATGCAATGCCTGCCAATGAAAAAATGTTCAATGTCACTCCATTTAAGTAGAGAAGAAAAAAGGAGCACACGATGGCAAATGGGATTGAAACTACGATAATAAAAGTTGTGGCGAAATTTTTTAGGAAAATAAAAAGAATAAGAATTGTCAGTAAGGCTCCTTGAAGGGCATTACTTTGAACCATGGAAATTGAGTTTTTAATGTAATTGGATTGATCGTAGGTCGAAACCAGGGAGATGTGAGTTTCTTCTTCTAAGGACTTTTTTATGGATTGAAATTGTTTTGAAATCGAAAGTGTATTGCCCGAAGGCTCTTTATAGATGGCTAGCGCTACAGAGGGTTTGCCATTTAAAAATGAGTAGTCTTTTTTAATTTTAAGTGCCGATTGGACAGTGGCCAGATGTTTTAGGTAAATGGGGGCCTGATTTTTCTTGGTGATGATGGTATCTAAAATATCTTCGATAGAATTAAACTTTGCCGATGTTTTAATGAGGAGATCAATTTTACCTTCTCGGAGTGTCCCT
>JACPSU010000039.1 GCA_016193105.1 Deltaproteobacteria bacterium
GGCTGAAAGTTTAGAGTTTTGTCTACTTCTTAGGCACTCATCAGATTGTTCAAAAAGATTCAGATGTTAGGCGCCCGAGGAGACGCGACTGAGGCGTACTTGAGTGGTACGTCGAAGGAGAGTCGACGAGGGCAACGACACAGATGAGTCTTTTTCAACAATCTGCCGATATTTCCGATAAGATAGGTATGAATCGCTACACTATTTTAATTGTCGACGATGAACCCAATATCTTAGAAGCCCTAAAAAGAATCTTTCAAAAAGAGTACACTCTTTTAACTGCAGCCTCTGCAAAAGAGGGGCTAGACTGCCTTGCAAAAAATAAAGAGATTGCTCTTATTATCTGTGATCAGCGGATGCCGGAGATGACAGGGGTAGAGATGCTTGAAAAATCACGCTTCATTTGTCCCAATGCTGTTCGGATTTTACTCACCGGCTACTCGGACATTGAAGCTGTGATTTCAGCCATCAACCGCGGGCATATTTATAAGTACCTGACCAAGCCTTGGGAAAATGAAGCCATCAAACTCGAAGTTAAAAACGCTTTAGAATACTACGACTTCAAACGAGCTAAAGACCAATTTTTAATGCTCATCTCTCATGAGCTCAAAACGCCTCTAACCACAATCTTAGGATTTACGGAAGGCTATTTGCGAGGATTGGCCCAAACTGCAGAAGAAAAAGAACATTTTATTCTCAGAATTGAAGAAGGGGCTAAAAAGCTCTCAAAGCTTATAGAAGACACCTTAGATCTCGTGACCACCCAAAGTGGAGCAGTCAGCCTTCAAAAAGTTCCAACTTCTTTAAAAACAGTTGTAGAACAAATCTTGGCAGATGCTCATGATCAGATTACGCAAAAAAAGATCTTAGTAGAAACCCCCTTAGAAGAAGGGACGACCTCATTAGATGAAGCGCTGATGAAAAAGGCCCTTTCAAAAATTTTAGAGTATGCCCTCACCGCTTCTGACGAAGGAGGGAAAGTTTCTATTATCTCTCAAAAGAACTCAGCCCTCACGATCACCATTGCCCATAGAGGAGAGCTACTCACACCTGAACAACAAAAGAAACTATTCGAACCTTTTAGAGTCGCTGGAGATATTTTGCATCATCAAATGGGAGCAGGGCTCGGGCTCCCCATCTCTAAGGCTATCATTGAAGCGCACAACGGCTCACTCACTGTAGAATCCTCTGAAACTCACGGCACTCTTTTTCAGATAACGCTGCCTGCTTAAGTTTTAATCACGCCGGACGGAAATCCGACCCCCTTTTAGCCCCCTTTGAGCTCAAAATCCTTGGCACGCACGTTGCATATTATCTTAAGGAAAAACTGGAGGCTAATTATGAAACGAAAAATAAACGCACTTACAGAAACAGAAATTGAACATAGAATATTTTTTATTCGCAACAAAAAAACTATCCTCAGCATCGATCTTGCTAAACTTTATCAAGTTGAACCACGAACTTTAATACAGGCCGTTAAACGGAATCTAGAGAGGTTTCCTTCAGATTTTATGTTCCAACTTACGAAATCAGAATTTGAAAACTTGAAATCACAAATTGTGACTTCAAGTTGGGGAGGATTGCGCCGTGCACTCCCCTATGCATTTACAGAACAAGGAATAGCGATGCTCTCTAGCATTCTCAAGAGTAAAAGAGCTATTCGGATAAATATCGCCATTATGCGTACCTTTATCAGACTCAGAGAAATGATTCTCTCTCATAAAGACTTACAAATAAAAATTGAAGAAATGGAGAAAAAATATGACAAAAATTTTAGCGTTATTTTTAAAGCCTTAAGAGATCTTTTTTTTCAAAAAGATACACCAAAACGAAAAATAGGATTTGAAACAAAAGATTAAAATGATGACGATACTTCTTATTCTATTCCTTTGGACACATCAGATCTGGGCGGCTGACATTAGACTTTCGGTGGGGGAAACACAGTATTTTTATTTTCCAGGGCTTAAAAAGTTTGAAAACCATAATAAAAAGCTAGTCCAGCTTCGCTCTATTGCTGAAAAAGACGAAATTGCTTTAACCGCCCTTTCTAAAGGAAATGGAAAAATTTTAATTGAAGATCAACTGGGGAGTCGCACTCTCCCCATCATTGTCTATTCTAAATTAGCTTTAGATCTTGAGCGTGAAATTAAAGAACTCACAGCAGATATAGAAGGTGTTTCCATTAGAAATGCGGGACACAAAGTTCTTATCAAAGGAAAAGTGATGACCCCACAAGATATGAAAACTCTAGAGCGCATTGAAAAACTCTATGACAATGTTTTAAATCTCACAGAACCCCTCCCCTCTGCCAAAGCTCTCACCCTAGAGCAGATGATCACTATTGATGTAAAAATGCTAGAGCTCAACAAAAACAAACTTCAATCGCTAGGGCTTGAACTTCCTCCTGCCCTTAAAACTCATTTTGCGCTGGACAATAGCACCCTTCAGACCACAACAGAATTTGATCTTATCTTTCATGCTTTAGAAAAAAATGGATTCGCCAAAATTCTCGCCAACCCAAAATTGGTTTGTAAGAATGGGGGGCGTGCTGATTTTTTAGCAGGTGGAGAAATCCCGCTGCGACTTTCCCATGGCCGTGAGCTTTCTGTTCAGTGGAAACCCTACGGCATTTCTTTAGATATTCAACCCTTGGCAGATCATTTTCATCAAATTGCAACCACACTTAAAATTGAGATCAGCACCTTAAATAGTGCTCAATCAGTCGATGGACTGCCAAGTCTTTTACCCCGGCGGATGCAAACCGCCGTCAATGTCCCCAGCGGAGAGACGATCGTCCTCTCAGGCCTCATTCACCAAGAACAGGGACAAGATATACAAAAAGTTCCAGCAATTTCTTCCCTCCCCATCCTAGGAGAACTTTTTAAGTCCAAACATTTCCAAAACAAGGAAACAGAACTTATGATTTTTGTAACCCCATCCATTTATGGGAAAGCCCAGGAGGCCTATGATGAAAATTAATATCGAAGTCTGCTCAAGCAACTACCAAAAGCACTACATCTTTGAAAAAGAAAAAATTATCATTGGTAAAAAGCTAGATGCCGATATTTTTCTAAACGATAAGAAAGCCTCTCGAAAACATGCCCAGATTCTTTTTAAAGACCGCCAATGGTGGATTGAAGATTGCATGAGCACCAATGGCACCTGTGTAAACGGCAAAAAAATACAAAAGATCCCTTTAAAACTAAAAGATAAAATTCAAATTTCTGATTTCACTCTACAGATGAAATCTGAGCTATCCACACAATCTCCTCAAGAAAAAATCACAGAAGAGCTAAAGAAAAAACTAGAAAATACAGAAACCATCCTCATGGCTCCAGAAACCCTTAAAGAACGCCTATCGACTCAGATGGAAGAGCTGATGATTCAAAATAGTTTAAACTTTGAAAACCCTTTAGAAAAAAACTCCTATATTTCTAGCCAACTTGAAAAAATTTTAGGTCTAGATTTTTTAGAAACCTATATTAAAGATCCTGAGATTTCAGAAATCATGATCAATGGCCCAAAAACAATTTACATTGAACGAAATGGCCAAATTGAACGCGCCAAAGATTTTTTTGAATCAGAGACAATGCTTTCAACCATTATCGATCGTATTTTAGCTCCTCTCGGCCGCCATGTGGATGAAGCCTCTCCCTTGGTTGATGCCAGACTTCCGGATGGCTCTCGAATCAACGTGGTCTTGTCTCCCATTTCTCTTCAAGGCCCCATTTTAACGATCCGAAAATTCAAGAGCTGCTTTCAAACGCTTGAAAATTTAATTCAGGCGGGCTCTTTAACTCCAGAAGCTGCCGCTTATTTGCAAAATTTCATTCATGAAA
>JACPSU010000202.1 GCA_016193105.1 Deltaproteobacteria bacterium
AATTATAGGGTATTTTACTAAGCCTCTCAGGTGTCACCTGGGGCATGTTTAGCATTCATACAATTCTAATTAGAAAGTATTTTTGAGAAGGGCGTTTATAACCTATTGAAATCACATATGAATCTATTTTCTTTTGAAGAATGGCATACCCATTGCTTATATATATGAGTAAAGAAGTTCTATGATGAGTATATCGTAGAATAGGACGAAAGTTTTAAGGTATCAAAACTTAAAGAGGTATCACAAAATGAACTACGTGTTGTGTATGTTGAAAGCTGTTTTTCCAGTTCACGCTATAAGAGGAGTGTTCACTATGAAGATCCCATTCAAATTAAAACTAGGTGTGGTTATCTTATTTATGATGGCGCTTATCGTGCCAATGAAATCTTTTGCTGATGCAGATGATGAAGGGCGCAGGAGAGAAGATGCATATGTGATCAATGAAGCTCTGAAGGATCTTGAAGCAGATATTGCAGAAGCCTATAGCAATGAATGGATCAATGGTAATGCATATAATTATCATGCAGCTTTGCGAAACAAAGATGAATCTCCAGAAGATCTTAAATATTGGAGAGAGGCTGCGTTTAGTGATGCTCAAGATTTTTATACCCGAGCTCAAGAAATTAAGCGTTTAGCTAGTGCATTTAATACGAAATATTATCGTGATGCTATGGCTGCCTCTGATTATAGTGATATAAAATTAAAGAACAAATTAGAAGGAGCTGGATATATCGAAAATGGGAGTATGTTAACCCTAGGATTTGGTGGAAGCGGTAATATTTTATTAGACTGGACACTTACTAAATTTTCTCAAAGGCCTTCTGTCACACGTCCAGAGAGAGATCATGGGAGTCATCGAAGTGGAAAATACTCCAAACGTGGTCGCGATCGTGATGAAGATGACGATGACGATGATTCTGATTCTAGCAGCAGAAAAAAGCGCAAGAAGAGCGATGATGACGAAGATTGTGACAAACGCAGTGGTGTTGAGACCTTCTTTGATAACCTCATGCCTTGGGTCGGTATCGTTGGAGGTGGATTCGCTGCACACAGTAACTATAAACTCAAAAAAGATATGCTTCGAACCGGTGAGCGGCTCATGGGCAATGCTGTGGCTCAAGGAAACTCTCCTTATATGTATATGCCCATGATGCAAGCTGCGATGCACTACGATCCATTCGGGTCTGTGTTTGAATCGACGTTGACGCCAAGTTTAATGGCGATGACAGAGCTTCATAATCGAAGCCGTGGTAAAAGTGGCAAAGCTTCAGGAAGTGAATTTGCCAAGTACTATGCCAATAAATTTAGATATCAAAGAATGATGGAGATGGCAGCTCAAGCACGCGCTCAGGGCAACACATCTTCTTCTTCAAACTCAAACTTTAATTACACCTTTCAAAGAGCGATTGAGGGCTTAAAAGGGTTAGATCGTGCTTTTATCCCCATGGATCAAATGCTGGATCAAATGGAAAGACGTTTGGGTGGTGCGATGCAAGAGATGAATGGTGGAATGAGCAGCCGTCAAAGACAAGAGCTTTTAAATGTGGTCTCTAATCTTTCAAACGGCATCAAGTCTCAAGAGATGTTTAACAAAAACATGTCTATGATTTTTGATCAAATGAGAATGCTTGTGGGTCAGGCGAAAGAATCTGCTCGAAGTCAAGATGCGCTTATTAATGGCCAAGGTGGAATTACAACCACGGTTTCTGGAAGTAATTCTGACGTATTTAATTCCCAGTGGAATCGTGTTGGAAATCCAGGTGTGCCTTGGATGAATGGGCAGCCTACATATGGTGGTGGACAAGCGGGTGGCCAATTTACGTATAGAGGACCCGGTGGACAAATGTTTGTTGGAGTGGGTCGCTAATTTTCAAGTTCAAGCTGGCTAGACGGAAGCTGACAGTTCAAGTTGCGGTTCAAGTGGATGTTGATGTTGTTCCTCACACTGATCGTTGATAGATCCTCTTAAAAAATAAGGGCTAAGAAAAATTCTTAGCCCTTATTTTTTTTCTATGCTATAAATTTTTTTCTATGACTCCCCCGTTAACTCCAATGATGCGGCAGTATTTAGAGATCAAAGCTGCATATAAAGATTGTATCTTATTTTTTAGGCTGGGGGATTTTTATGAAATGTTTTTTGAAGATGCCACGACTGCCTCTGCCATTTTAAAAATTACCCTCACTTCTAGAAGCCGTGATGAAGAGACCAAAATTCCGATGTGTGGGATTCCGTTTCATAGTGCCGAAGGCTATATCCAAAAACTTCTCGATGCCGGTAAGAAAATTGCCATTTGTGAACAAGTGAGCGATCCGGAGCTTTCAAAAGCCCTAGTAGAGCGAAAGGTGATTCGTGTTGTTACTCCTGCTTTAACCTTGCAGTCCTCTTCTTCAGAAGCACGGTACTTGGCTTCTGTTTCACTTTTTCAAAATCGCTATGGATTTTCATATGTGGATATTACAACCGGAGAGTGTAAATCAACTGAGCTGACGAGCGAGCAAGCGCTTCGAGATGAGCTCATGCGCGTTTCTCCCAAAGAGCTTTTGTGGCCTGCTAGTTTTAAAGAGCTGGCTCTGCTTCAAATGATTAAAAAGATGTTTCCCATGCTTTTAGTGAATCTCATAGAAGGGTCGCCGACCCAAGATTCCTATTTTAAAGAGCCTACGCAAGCTCTGTTTCACTATCTTAAAAAATGTCATTACGATTCTTTAAGTCATATTCAAAAAGTGGTGAATTATGATCTTCAAAAAACGATGCGGCTAGATGGGGCTACCATTCGAAACTTAGAGCTTTTAAAAACCTCCTTTGAAGGACGAGAGGAGGGATCTCTTCTTTGGCTATTAGATCAGACCAAAACCTTCATGGGAAAACGTCTTTTAAAGCAGTGGCTTTTATATCCTCTTTTAGAGGTTTGCGAGATTCAAAAGCGCCAACGAGCTGTGACAGAACTTTTAGAAGCAGCTTCCATACGGAAAAAAATTCAAGAATACTTAAAAGAAATTTTAGATTTAGAGCGCATTATGGGGCGACTCACTTTAGCTTCAGCCAATGCCAGAGATGTGGTGGCTTTGAAAAGAGCGCTCTCCCTTATTCCTCAGATCAACGCGGTGTCAGACACTTTGGCGTCCCCTGAGTTTCTGGGCATTTTTTTAGGCAAATTGCCCCAATTCCCTGATCTTGTCTCTCTTTTAGATCGAGCCTTGGTGGAGGATCCTCCTTTGTCTTTACGTGAAGGAGGGATGATTCGAGAGGGATATCATGCCGAATGTGATGAGTTAGTAGACCTTTGTCGAAATGGGAAAAATACGTTAGCTCAATTTGAAGCCCAAGAAAAGTCGCGCACAGGAATTTCTTCTTTAAAGGTGCGGTATACTCAAGTGTTTGGATATTATATTGAGATTACAAAAGCTCATTTGGACTCAATCCCTCCAGAATACATTCGAAAACAAACGTTGGTCAATTGTGAGCGTTTTATTACGCCAGAACTGAAAGAGTATGAGAATAAAATTTTAACCGCTGAAGAACGACGCAAAAAATTGGAATTTGAGCTTTTTGAAGAGCTGCGCGCTCAGATTTTAAAAGAGATTTCTAAAATATTACATCTTGCCCATCGATTGGCTACGCTAGATGTTTTGTGTTCATTGGCAGAGGTTGCCTCACAAAATCACTATGAGTGCCCAGAAATTTTAGACCAATTTCAAATTGAAATTTCTGAGGGGCGTCATCCTGTGATTGAAAAAATAGTACAGGAACGATTTGTCCCCAATGATATTTTATTAGATGAAGCACGACAGATTTTAATCATTACAGGACCTAACATGGCGGGAAAATCAACGGTGATGCGACAAGTGGCTTTGATTTCGCTCATGGCTCAAGTGGGAAGTTTTGTCCCAGTCAAATCCGCTAAAATCGGAATTGTCGATCGCATTTTTACGCGGGTTGGGGCACATGACAATCTTTCGCAAGGCGAATCGACCTTTATGGTGGAGATGAAAGAGACGGCCCAAATTTTAAAATCTGCGACTTCCAAAAGTTTAATTTTGCTCGATGAAATTGGGCGGGGGACTTCTACGTTTGATGGCTTAAGTATTGCCTGGGCGGTGGCTGCCCACATTCATGATGCCATTGGGGCCAAAACCTTATTTGCCACGCATTATCATGAGCTGACTTTTCTCGCTCAAGAAAAGCCAAAGGCATGTAATTTCCATATCGCAGTCAAAGAAGTCGATGATGAAGTGATCTTTATCCGAAAGCTTTTGCCGGGGGGGATCCGGCGCAGCTATGGCGTTGCCGTAGCTCGCCTAGCAGGGCTTCCAGAATCGGTTGTTTCTCAGGCCAAAGAGATGCTTTTAAAGCTTGAAGCCAATCGATGAGCATTTTTCGTCAGTACGAAGTGACATTCTTCGTCTCTTTTCCTCTCAATTTCGAGGGGATCTCCCGAGCATGTTATCGTAACTAATTGAAATCATTGGTGTTTTTATTTTATGCCAGATTGGCATGCCCGTTGCAATATATCTGGGTGAGGCACTCCTATTAAGTGCCCAATGGAGAAATAAAATGAAGAGAATAAATATTATATTAATGGTGATGGGACTCGCGGCCTTTGCGCTCATGGTGATTGGATGTGGCGGCGAAGAGAGCGAACAGAAGATTTTAGATGCGGGTGGCTTTGTCTATGATCCAAATGGGGCTCTTCAGACTCAAGATCAGTTGACGCAGACATCCTTTGCAGCAACCCATGAGTTTACGGGAACCATTTCGGAGATCAATGAGGCGGAATATAAAGTCATTGCGCCTAGTGATTTCTCCGGGGTTCGTACCCAAGCTACTCAGATGACATTAAAACTGAAGATGAAAGATGCAACTTCAGCTTTGATTGAAAGAGCAGATATTGTAATTACGGGTGCTGATGACAAAGGGATATTTTCATATAGAGCCTTTTGTTCTGAAGAGTCCAAAAATTGTGGAACTTATTTTTCCGGAACAAACGTTTTAAATATTAAGCTTTATGATTTAGGTGGTGTGATTGAATTGCGCACGACACATCCCGATGTCACGCAACATAAACTCAGTGGTGATGTTGTGATGGATTTACATGCGCAAAAACTTGGTAAATCTGACCTGGTGGTTAAGGAGGTGTCCAATGAAATTAAATAAGGTGGTTAGTCTGCTTCTAGTAGCGATGGTTATGGCTGGATGTGGAACCGAAACATCAACAAAAAATGATAAAGTGATTGCTCCTGCTCCTGTGCCTGGACAAGTGCAAACGGGTGCGGTACTTCCCAATATGGTTGGTTCGCCGATTCAATCGGTGTTTGGCCCTAGACAACGTGGGATGTACGATGCCATTGGACGAGAAGATATGGGGAGCCAGCAAGTTCAGTTTAACGCTCAGCAGCCTTATCCTGCATCCAGAAATTGGATTACACGGGTTGAGATTTTAACTGATACTGCTCAGAATTCTGATCCCGCTTCATTTAATACCCCTACGGTAGCATTAAAATATATTCGGATTACCTTAGTGAACGATGCCAATTTAGCTCTTCGCTATACGGCAGAAGGCTATGTATGGGTCAGTTTTTATGCGAAACTGGTGGGTGACTTAAGAGGATATGTGGGTAACACGCCTCAGTTTGATATCCATTTTGGTGTCAATGGGCAGACCACGGGACCTCTTCTTGGAGCCCTGGGGATGGATGGCCGTCTCTATGGTGGTGTGATTGAGTTGGTTGAAAACGTCAACGGTCAATCTGTTAAACATATTATTCAATATTAAACTTTGTTATAATAAGGCATGTCTTTTTCAGGGCATGCCTTATTAGACGAGTTTTTAAATTTTATTAAAGTTGAAAAAGGACTCTCCAAAAACACGCTGGAATCTTACCAGCGTGATCTTTTTAAATATTTCGATTTTGTAGAAGAAAAATACCCAAAGAAAAGTTTTCTCTCCTTAGATAAAGCAGCGATTTTAGCTTTTTTGGTTTATCTTCATAAACAAAAACTTTCTTCTAAATCCATTACCAGAAATTTAGTGACGCTTCGTGTGTTCTACAAATTCCTTCTTTCTCAGAAGCATATGGATGTAAATCCCGTGCATGACATTGAATCCCCCAAAGTGTGGCGAACGTTGCCAGATGTTTTAACGTTTGCAGAAGTTGAAAAGCTTCTTTCTCAGCCAGATCAAAAAACGTCTCTAGGAGTGAGAGATCAGGCGATGTTAGAGCTTCTCTATGCCTCTGGGCTTCGCATTTCTGAGCTTATTACATTAGAGTTAAATGATATTCACTTTGAGAGTGGGTATTTAAAGGCGAAAGGCAAAGGGGCCAAAGAGCGGGTGATCCCTTTTGGGCGCTCTGCCCAAAGTGCACTTCAAAAATACTTAGAGGAAGTTCGAAAAAAATGGGACCCTCTGCATCAAGATCCAGTTCTTTTTCTTTCTCAACAAAAGAAAAAGCTGACGCGTCAAAATGTGTGGCTCGTCTTAAAAAAATATGCCTTAAAAGCAGGACTCACCAAAAACATTTATCCACATATTTTGCGCCACTCTTTTGCCACGCATCTTCTAGAGCGGGGGGCAGACATTCGCTCCGTGCAGATGATGCTCGGGCACTCCGACATCTCCACCACCCAAATCTATACGCATGTGAGTCAGGGAAGGCTCCATGAAGTTTACAAAAAATTTCACCCTAGATCTTAAGAGCTCTCACTTTTTGTTGGATACTTAGAGCATCTACTTCTGGTAGAAGTAGTGGCTCTGTCATCCTGAGCGCGTAGCGCGAAGGATCTCGTTGTTTATACCTGGAATCTTGGTATAAAGATTCGAATGAAACAATATTTTGTGTACATAATGACGAATCAGAGAAATACAGTTATTTATACAGGAATTACAAGCAATATTGAGAAACGAGTTTATGAACATAAAATGAAAATGATTCCTGGGTTTACTCAAAAATATAATGTCGATAAGCTTGTTTATTATGAAGAGTTCCCAGATCCTGAGGCAGCTATTTCAGCTGAAAAGAAAATCAAGGGATGGACTAGAAAAAAGAAGATAAATTTAATTGAATCTTTAAATCTAAACTGGAACGATTTATCATTTAATGATGATCAACAAAAATGAAAAATAAAGTTAAAGAGGCTATTCAATTACGTAAAAAAGGGGCTTATAGAAAAGCACTCCATATGTTTAAGGATATATTGAAAAACGATCCCGAAGACTCCTCCTTGATTAACTATCAATGCGCCTGGACATGTGATGCTATGGGGCGAGAAAGAGAAGCAATTTCATTCTACAAAAGAGCATTAAAAAATGGTCTTTTAGGAAAAAATCGTCATCATGCATATGTTGGTTTGGGAAGTACCTATAGAGTTTTAGGGCAATATAACAATTCTGCTAATACTATAAAAAAAGGGTTAAAGGAATTTCCAAAGTCAAAAGTTCTTCGAGTCTTTTATGCTATGTGTATCTATAATTTAAAAAAACATCATCAAGCGATGCAAATATTACTTGAAGATTTGATAAAAATATCCAACGATGCTGATGTTAAGGCATATAGAAAAGCCATCCAATTTTATTCAAAAAAACTAGATAAAACTTGGTAAAAAAGAGATCCTTCGCCCTGCGGGCTCAGGATGACGAGAGTGCACACTACAACATGGTATGGATGCTCATATTTTAAAAAAAAATTTGCTCTCTCTTTTTTGACGCATTTTCTCTGCAGGTGTTTTTTCTTGCCCGCCCATGCCCTCTAAATCCCTTTTTAAAGTGTAATCTCTTTATTTTCTTCTTCCAAAGTGAAATTCGAAAAATCGTTCGTTAAACCTCAAAATTTCACGTTTAAA
>JACPSU010000190.1 GCA_016193105.1 Deltaproteobacteria bacterium
CCCACAACAACCCACAATCGCCACACAATCTGGCATTGGGTATTTCCCATTTTTTGTAAAAGTGATTATTTTAAAAAATTATAATACTGATGGAAGCCTCCCTAACGAACGGATAGAATACACATGCACCCCTTAAAAATAGTCTTCTTATTCTTGAGTTTCTTAGTTTTAAGTTGCGGCGCACCCAAAACTGAAGAACAAGCAGCTCTCCCAAAAACAAGAGCGATTTCTCAAACTCCAGGGACATCTCCACTGCGCCTGCACCTTCTGCACCTGCTCCTGCGCCTGCACCCGCACCGACACCAGGACAGCCTGCTCCCAATCGTTGTGCCACTGATGAAACCACATCCTTTAAAGTAGAATTTAGTGGAGAAATATTTGTCGAGCCTCAAAACTGCCCCAGCAATGATACGTTGTCTTTTAAAATAGACTTAAATGGAACACTCAAAGAAGTTCAATTTACATGCTCTACAGCAGTTCAAAAAGAGCTTATGATTACAGGCCTAAAAGAAAAGGACAATATATTAGCGATTAAAGAGGTCAAACAAAGAGCTGGGACAAGTACTGCGCCTCGTCTTTGTTCTCGAAACTGTGGTGGAAGCGACACCATTTTTGAATTAGTCATTTATAGAATCGATGTGATAGCCCCCTGCTCTGTACCGCCTATTTACAACAATGAAAATAGCGATGGAAGTTTAATTACACCAACACACTTTTTCAATCCCAATACGATCAGTGTCACCTTCGATCGCCCATAAAAAATTTTCTTCATTTTTGCAGTTTGCTATTGACAAAGCATAGGTATCTCGTTAAAGAAAATCTCCATGATTGTTGCAAAAGAGATTTGTTTAGTAAAAGGGGTTGGCGTTCATAAAGCAAAATTAAGTTCCTTTGAACTTGCGTTACGAGATGCCGGAATCGCCTGTTACAATCTCGTTCGCGTTTCTTCAATTTTTCCGCCACATTGCAAAATTATTCCAGTTGCTAAAGGAGTTTCAAAACTTCACCCTGGCCAAGTGGTCTTTGCAGTGATTGCCGAAAACTCCACAAACGAAGCCAACCGTTTAATCGCCTCTTCGATTGGCGTTGCCATTCCGTCGGATCGTTCAAAATATGGATATTTGAGCGAACATCACCCCTACGGAGAAACAGAAAAAATTGCTGGAGATTACGCCGAAGATTTGGCCGCTGAAATGCTAGCTACCACACTTGGAATTGCATTTGATGCTGATAAAAACTACGACGAACGCAAAGATCAATGGAAACTGAAAGACGAAATCGTCGCCACCAAAAATATTACTCAATCTGCGATTGGCAACAAAGCGGGGCTTTGGACAACGTCGATTGCCGCTGCAATTCTTATCCCTTAACATTTGATGATACGGCAATGAGCCACGCCCCTATTGCAAATAATTTTCTTGGTTTAGAATCTCAATATTCTACATACGAAAAATCTAAAGTCGTGATTCTTCCTGCTCCCTTTGAAGCTTCGACGAGCTATCAAACAGGAACAGCAGATGGGCCGAAAGCCATCCTTGAAGCTTCTCAACAAGTAGAGGTCTATGACATTGAACTGGGGACGCACTTTCACACCGTTGGGATTCACACCACTCCCTCGCTTAATTTTTCTGGAAAAACAGCTGAGCAATCGTGCCAGCTGCTGTATGAAAAAACAAAAAAAGTACTGCTAGACCAAAAATGGCCTGTCATGCTGGGAGGAGAACACACGATTTCTTACGGCCTCTTTCGGGCGCTTTTTGAAAAATATCCCAATCTTTCCTTATTTCACATTGATGCGCATGCAGACATGAGAGAAGCGTATGAAGGAAATCCCTATAGCCACGCTTCCATTCTCTATTTGATTCGAAAAACATGCCCTCGCACCGTTTCTATTGGCATTCGAAGCATTTGTGAAGAAGAAGCACTCTATATTAAAAAAAATAAAGTGCCTGTCTATTTCGACACTCAAACCCAAAAAACAGGGTTCGACACCAACGACCTTTTTAGCCATTTAACTGAAGATGTCTATCTTACCATTGATGTAGATGGCTTTTCTCCCTCCCTCATTCCTTCCACCGGCACCCCGGAGCCAGGGGGATTAGGCTGGTATGAAACGCTTGACATTTTAAAGAAACTTTTTAAAAAGAAGAATGTAGTAGGAATGGACTTTGTTGAAATGATGCCTATAAAAAATGTGGTTTATGGTGATTTTTCCGTTGCAAAAATGATTTACAAATGTATAGGCTATAATTATTTTCAATAAGAACCTAAGGTAAAGAAATGGGACAAATAAAAAATAAAATCAGCGAACCTGTTGAGCAACTGACCGTAGAAGATGATGCTCTGGTCGTAAATCTCAGCGGAAAACTTTTTGATTCCGTTGGGCAAATTGAAGCCTTAGATCTTCCAGAAGAAGGGAGCGAAGTAGAAGCCGGCGATGATTTGGTGATCATTAATGGAACGGATGATGATCTCCACTTTCGTGCTCCGATCACAGGAACTATTCTAGAAGTAAACGACCTTTTTCAAGAAGAAATCACAAAGTTTGAAGGCGACCCAGAACATTATGAATGGGTTGTAAAGATCGAGCCTCAGGATCCTGAAGACTTATTAAAATTCGAAGATTGATCCTTTTGAAGTTGGGCCAATTGGGCCTCATCTAAGGTATCTTTTGCAAAGAGTGGCATATCTGCCTTTTCATTTCCTCTCAATTCTCTCAGTTGCTCTAAAGAAGGTAAGACAGACAAGTCCGCCAAGCTAAAAAACTCTAAAAATTCTGGCGTTGTCCCATAAATGAGAGGCCGACCTGGCGCTTCTTTAATCCCCTCAATTTTAATCAGTTTTTTTTCCAAAAGCGTTTTTAAGAGATGCGAGCTATCGACCCCTCGAATCATATCAATTTCAATCCGAGTGACGGGCTGCTTATAGGCGACGATGGCCAAGGTCTCAAGCTGTGCACGACTCATCCGAGCAGGCTTTGCTTCCTGAATTTTTTTAACCCACGACGCTTTATCCAATTTGGTTCGAAATTGATAGCCCCCCGCTACGAGTTCCAAATAAATTCCATGATGGTCCGGTTCATACAAAACGCGAATGGCCTCTAAAGCTCCTCTTAACTCCTGCGGAGAAACGTTCGATATAAAAGACTCCAACTCTTTAACACTGAGTGGCTTTTCAGAAGCAAAGAGCAGTGCTTCGACTACAGATTGTAAGTGTTCAGGTTGCATGAATATTCCCTCCATTAAAATCTGCCTTAAAATCTGAAAGAGATTTTATCGCTTTGACATGGATATCTGACACAGGACCTGCTTGAAAAAGCTTCAGATATCCTAAACGGGTGAGCTCTAGAAGAGACAAAAAGGTCACAATAATCTCCCCGCGAGCGGCCCCCGGTTTAAAGAGCATCTGAAAATTAAGAAGCTGATTTAAATTTTGGTTTAAAGTTTCTACAATTTCTAAAATTTTATCCTGCACAGAATATTCTTCAGACTTAATTGTCCCTAC
>JACPSU010000192.1 GCA_016193105.1 Deltaproteobacteria bacterium
AGAGCCATGATGAAAAAAAGAGATCCAAAGCTTATTCGTGCCTTGGAAGAAAATTCTGACTATAACCCTTAATGTGGAGGAATAATGTCTATCAATATTAAAGAGTGGAATGTGGAAGATCCGCACTTTTGGCAAGCCACAGGCAAAAAAATTGCACTTAAAAATATTTTGATTTCAATTCCCTGTTTGCTTTTAGCGTTTGCGATATGGATCATGTGGAGCATCATCATCGTTCAAATGCAAAATCTGGGATTTGTTTTTCATCCGGATCCAGCGACCAATAAGTCTCTTTTTTATACCCTCCCTGCCATTGCAGGTTTAGCGGGCGCCACGTTTAGAATCCCAAATTCATTTTTAATTGCCATAGGGGGAGGACGAAATGTCATTTTTATAACAACTTCTCTTCTTCTCATTCCAACGATCGGTGCGGGGATTGCTCTTCAAAATATGAATACCCCCTATATGGTTTTTGCAGTGTTGGCTGCTCTTTCAGGGTTTGGCGGGGGGAATTTTGCATCATCCATGTCCAATATTAGTTTTTTCTTTCCCAAAAGCCAGCAAGGGACAGCCTTGGGTTTAAATGCGGGGCTTGGAAATTTAGGTGTGAGCGTGATGCAAGTTCTTCTTCCTTTTACCATGGGTTTTGCATTGTTTGGTGCTTTGGGCGGAGAAAAATTTCAGGGGACCTCGGTATACATTCAAAACTGCGGATTTACTTGGATCCCATTCCTCATCTTCTTTACATTGGCTGCTTTTTTTAGAATGAATAATTTACAGACGGCCTCTCAGGGATTGAGCAGCACTCTTGGCGCTATCGGGAAGGTTTTATTTTTAATGAGCTTGGGCGCATTGGCAGCGGGTATCGGTTTAGTGCTTTTGCTTTACTTAAAGTGGAACATGTGGATTGTGCTTCCGATTACTGTTTTCTTAACAGTCCTATTTATGAAATATTTTTCTCCTGGTGAATTAAAATCAAATCTTCACAAGCAGTTTGATATTTTTCACCATAAACACAATTGGGTGATGACCATTATTTATACTATGACCTTTGGCTCTTTTATCGGGTATTCAGCTGCATTTCCAAAGCTCATTCAAGATATTTTTGGGATATTACCTGGGGGGGAGATAAATCCAAATGCTCCTAATCCATTTGCCTATGCCTGGCTTGGGCCATTGGTCGGCTCCCTGGTTAGACCGGTGGGAGGGTGGCTTTCAGATAAAATTGAAAGTGGATCTAAGGTGACACATTGGACAACGGTGGCCATGATTGGTGCAGCTTTAGGGGTGGCGTATTGTATTGTACAAGCCAAAGGGGCCCAAACTCCTGAGAGCTATTTTCTTCCCTTTCTCATTTTATTTTTAATTTTATTTATTACAACGGGGATTGGAAATGGATCTACATTTAGAAGCATTCCCTATATTTTTGAAAAACATCAAGCAGGCCCTGTGCTGGGATGGACGTCAGCCGTAGCAGCCTATGGAGCCTTTATCATTCCAAATGTGTTTGGCGCTCAAATTAAAAATGGGCATCCAGAATATGCGTTGTATGGTTTTTCTATTTATTATGGGATCTGTTTAATTCTAAATTGGTGGTATTACGATCGAAAAAATTCTGAGGTGAAGTGTTAGCATGTGGATTGATTTAAAAGATTTTGGAAAAACAGAGCCGCTTAAAAGATGGGTGGAAAAAGATGAAGAAGTAAAGCTTTATTCGCCTTTTGATCCCCCAACAGAACCCCTCGCAAAAGAAAATATTTCTTATGAAAATATGCATCCCTTGCTTCAAGCCTTTATGGATGATCATAAAGAAATTAGAGGGGCTATTCAAAAATTTGAACACGCCCTTCAAGAGCTAAGAAAAAATGGGTTTACAAAAGAGATTCAATCTGCCATTCGAGATTTTTTTGAATGCTTTGATCAAAAGATCATTCCTCATACAAAGCGTGAAGAAAAATTTTTATTTTTAAAGCTTCATGAACGTCTCATTGAAATTGGAGAGCACAGTCCGGCAGAGCCCCTTCAAACGGGGGTGACCGTTCTAGAAGAAGAGCATACGAGTATCATTCAAATGGGAGCGCTTATCTTTAATTTTCTGGGGTTGTCTTCTCGTCTTAAAGATCAAGAGGCTAAGCTTCAAGTTCTAGACTTAGCCATTGAAAAAGCACAACAACTGATTGAAACGCTAAGGCTGCACTCTCTTCGTGAAGATACGGTACTTTTTCCTTTGGCCCAAAAGCATTTAAAGTCTCACGAACTTACGACATTGCTTGAAGGACTGGCCTGACCTTTATAATTGCTCTGCAAGTCTTAGGGCAAGGGCCATGATGGTGATTTGGGGGTTGACCCCCAAGGAAGAGGGGACCACAGAGCCATCTGCCACAAAAATTCTCTGACTCCCATAGAGTTTGAGGTGGTCGTCAACCACTCGTCCCATCCCACAGGTTCCCAGAGGATGAAAGCCCATGGCGTAGAGTTGAGAGGGTTTGAGAGGAGAAAAATTAAAATTTTTAAGTTCATCAAAATTTGAAAATTCATTTTGAATGCCGTTAAAAGGGAGCACCACTTTTTGAGCTCCAGCTGCTAAATAGGTGAGCCCCATAAACCGGGCTCCTTCTCGAAGAGCTAAAAAATCTTTCTGATTTAAGAAATACCAAACCCAAAGTCCAAAGCCTGGATAAGAACGAACTTTTCCACGACTGGTATCTTTCGCCAAAACACCAAAGGAGGCCACGCGGTTATAATTTTGTAACCAGTCATCTAAGTTTTTTCCATCCAGCGGCAAAACAATACTTGCCAGTTGAGGTGGGGTAAAGACCCCTTCAAAAGAAAGAGCTGGAAAGTTAGGATGTTTAAATCCCAACGCTTGAGGAACTCCATTCCAACTTTCTAAGGGGTATGAAAGCTGAGCTAAAACTTTGAGGGCCGGATGAATAGAAAGTTCATTTCCCGTTTTTCTCCAATGGCTCCCCAATCTATTTTTTCGGATAAGGATGGGAGAAGAAAGGGTTCCTCCAGCGATGACAAGAGTTCTACATTCGCTTTTTATCTTTTTTCCTTCTTTTGTTTTTCCATAAAGTAGAACTTTATCTTTTTCTTCTAAGATATGAGTAATACTTGTATTTGATATAACCTCTCCTCCTTGAGCTAAGAATTTAGGAAGGATCGAAACATCTGTCGATTGCTTAGCGGCTTCGGGGCAGACAAAGGGGCATCTGCCAGAGCCCACACACTCTTTTTCAGCCCGATCTAGAGGGAAAGAATTCTGGAATCCCAGCTTTTGAAGCCCCTCACGGAAAAGTTTATTTCCAGAAGAGATTCGATCTTCTGAAACTTTTTGAATCGAAAGAAGCTCTCGCAATTTTGAAAAATAGGGGCTGAGCTCTTCATAAGAAATATTAATGTCTAGGGATTCTTTCCATTCTTGAATGACAGCCTTTGGTGTTTCAAAGCAGGTCCCAGAATTAATGACCGTTGTCCCCCCGATGGCTTCTCCGGTTGGAATTCCAATGAGGGCGTTCCCCATGCCGCTGACAAATCCTTGGTCTCGATAAATATGGCTTAAGGCATAAAGAGGCGTTTGGGATCTTTTGACCCAGTCTCCTTTTTCAAAAATAGCTATGGAATCAAATTTTTTTTGAAGTCCATAGGCTGCTAGGGCTCCACCGGCACCAGACCCAATGATGCAGATATCAAACTTTTTCATGTTTGTGCCTCTTTAAGAACCTCTGGGCGTAGAGATAAAAGCACAGGAATTTTGACAAGGCTTACAAGAAGGCGCAAGGGGAGAAACGCAGTATTTTGAAAAGTTAAAATAATGTGTAAGGCTTGAGTATCGGAAAGACGAGAAAAGCGTGACAAATGCCCAAACAAAAGAGGGATGATAAATTCAAATAAGAAAAAGTTAACTTGTGCAAGGAAATAGTATTTGAAAGGATAGCCTTGAACAATTTGAAAGGCATCATGGGTCACTTTTTGAATGTGATGAGGGGCAACATGAATTTCGGTATATTTGTTGATAACGGCTTTTGTCCAAAAGAAAAGGGGGCGGCTCATAAATATTTCTGTCCTTTAAAATTTTGACGTGTGACCCATTCCAACGCAGTCGTCCCCTGAGATTTAAATATTTTTTGGGTTTGAGTTTTATGCTCAAAGACTCTGAGTTCTAGATCGGAAAGCTTTGAGTTGTGGCAGTAAAGATGAGAATCGTCGGTATCTGTGTAGGTAACGACAGCAATCTTTTGAGGGAGGCTTTTAACTTTTCCGCTTAACATTATCTCTTTGGAGTGTGCTTTAAAATTCCAAAACGTGTACCCAAAAGAGGAGTGGGATTTTAAAAGATCTAGAGCAGTGTTAAAAATATATTCTTTTCCCTCATACTTCAGATAGAGAGAGGTGAGGGGTGGGGAGGGCCACTTTAAAAGAGGAATGCGAGCGGAGAGTCCTTCAAAGAGAACCTCTTTTTGGTCAAACGAGTTACAATGGGCCCAGGTCCACTCCAAAGCTTGTCTTGTCCCCCACACGTGCCCGATCATGCCTGGAGCGTTTTGAAATGATCGTCTTTGATCTTCAGCCACGATGTCTCCAGAAAAAACACCATCTAAAAGAGGAGTATGTACAAGAGTCTTTGTAAGATGGAGGCGCTTAAAAAGAGAAGGGACAGGATCAAAGGTTGGGCCTCCATGGGTGTTCTGATAGGTCAATTTCCATTGGATGTGGGGGAGGGAACCTTCTAAAGCCGTATCACTTAAAAATCCGAGGGGCAAAGAAACTCGACAAGAGGTCAGTCCTAATTGAGAGAGGTCAAAAACTTTTTTTTGAGCGATAATCTTTTGGGGACCAAAGTAGATTGCCCATAATGCTGCTTCTTTGGTTTTTCCATTAAGAAGCGTATAGCGAAACCAAAAGGCTTCATTGGGGGCAATATTGAGTTTGCCGTACCAGATTTCGTAGAAAGGACTTTGTCCTTTAAAGTGAGGATTCATTTTCTAATTTGTCATTCCCGCGAAAGCGGGGGTCTATCTTTTTTTAAATTTTGATACGCCAGTAGGATGGCTAAAAAAATAAGTCCATCGATCGTTGTTCCTAAAAGATAAATGGTTTGGTGTGCGCGTAGAGCCGAAGCCACAAAAAAAAGGCTGCTGGCTCCTTTTGCAATTAAGACGCCTCGAAGGGCTGTGCTGTTTAAGGGATTTTTATAGACTTCATAGCAGAGATAACTCACTGTCATCATCATGGAACCTGCTAAGGCCAACCAAAAATAGTCAAAATGAGGCAGGATGAAGCCACTGAAAGGTCCAAAGGGAGCTATAAAATTAAGAAGTCTAATGGTTTGATGGGGATAAAAAATAAAAAAAAGTCCCACACCCAAAAAGCAGACCGCCCAAAAGAGCATAAATTTTTTAAAAGTTTGAAGGGGCATGAGCTTTACTCTACCAGATAAGTTTTTAGTAAACCAAGAACAAATTTCCAAGATTTTAAAGTCTTGTTGGATGACCAAAAAATAGAACTAAAGAAGTAAGCTACTTCCTCTTCCCCCTGCTTGTAATATGACATGCATCATATTTTAGGAGTTTTATTTAAGTTAAAGTTATTCCCAAAATGCTTGTTTTTACACTTGTTTTTCTATTATTTCTAGCGACTCCTTTTTCCGGGATGGCGATGACTTCTTCTCAGACGACTCTCTCTTCTGGATTTTATCGAGATGCCACCCAACGAGCGCATATGCCAGTGTATTTGTATTGGAATGGGATTCACACTTCGAACAAAGGGATTGAGACTTGGGTTGACCTTGGTGTGAATAACACCGTTGTTTTTGATGCATGGAAATTTTATCTGTATGGCGCCACAGTTTCTCTTCCCTTTTCATCTGGCTTTGAAGATGCCCCTTATCGAAAAACTCAAATTCAATTGGGACGCCAGCTCTATTTAGAGGGATTTGAAGTGGGGCTTTTAGATGGAGTGCAGTTTCCATTCTATTGGTCTTCTTCGGGAGGGGGGAGGCTTTTAGGTGGGGGGCTTCATACGTTAGAATCCAGAAAAGTTGATTTTTCTTCTCAAATTTATGGAGTCACTCTTCATGAAACCCTTTTGGGGCTAGAGACCAAGGGGGGATATATTTTTAATAAAAAAGGGGGAGATACTTTTCATCTTCCTTTAGCGTCGCTTAAAAAAACGTGGGAAAAT
>JACPSU010000193.1 GCA_016193105.1 Deltaproteobacteria bacterium
ACATAAAATGGAGGTCAGGCAGCCTGAAATAGCTTGGGCTTCTTTGCTGTCATAGGGGACTCCCATACACATCAAAAGGGCACCCAGATTGGCGTAGCCAAGACCCAAGGTTCTGAACGTAAAACTTTTTGGAGCAATCTCACGGCGAGGAAATTGTGCCATCAAAACTGAGATTTCAAGAATGAGAGTCCAAAGACGTGAGGCATGGCGATAGGCGGAAACATCGAACTCATGTTTTTCAAAATCATAAAATTTTAGAAGATTAATAGAAGCCAGGTTACAGGCGGTGTCATCTAAAAACATATATTCAGAGCAAGGATTAGATGCATTGATCCGTCCATCTTCAGGGCAGGTGTGCCATTCGTTAATGGTAGTATCGTATTGAAGTCCAGGATCAGCACAAGACCAGGCAGCATAAGAGATGCGATCCCACATTTCTCTGGCCTTAATCGAATGAACAGTTTCTCCGTTGGTACGAGAAGTCATGTTCCAGTAATCGTCCCTTTCCAAAGCTTCAAAAAATGTATTAGGGACACGAACTGAGTTATTAGAATTTTGTCCCCCTACGCTCAAATAAGCCTCAGAGTTCCAATCTGTGTTAAGATCAACAAATTCAATAGAGGTAAAGCCTTGGCTTGCTAACTGAATAGCACGATAAGTATAGTTAACTGGAATGGTTCTGTGAATGTAGTTCATGGGAATTTTAAACTGATGGGCTTGTCTTAAAGCTTGAGCTAAGAGCGGATTTTCTTTGGGCTCAAAAGAACCATCTTTACAGGCATCCATAATTTTTTGAAGAAGGGCTTTAGTGGTTTGAGAACCTGCCACAAGAGCTACGACCTTTTGTTCTTCTTTTACTTTCCAATCGACAAAATCAATGATGTCAGGATGGTCTAAATCCAAACAGACCATCTTGGCTGCTCGTCGTGTAGTCCCCCCACTTTTGATGGCGCCGGCAGCTCGATCTCCAATGGCTAGAAAAGACATGAGGCCTGAGGAATATCCTCCGCCAGATAGTTTTTCTCCCACACCTCGAATGGAACTGAAATTGGTGCCGGTTCCTGAGCCATATTTAAAAAGGCGAGCTTCCCGTGTCCATAAATCCATGATGCCCCCTTCATTGACCAGGTCGTCTTTAATCGATTGAATAAAGCAGGCATGAGGCTGAGGGCGCTCATAGGCAGAAGTAGAGGATTTGAGTTCTTTTGTCTTGGCATCCACATAATAGTGGCCTTGCGAATTGCCTTCGATGCCATAGGCCCAGTGGAGTCCCGTATTAAACCATTGGGGGCTGTTAGGAGCTGCCATTTGGTGGGCCAGCATATAACAGACTTCATCGTAGAAATTTTTTGCATCTTCTGCGGTATCAAAATAGCCCTGTTTTTTTCCCCAATGTGCCCAACATCCGGCCATCCGATGGAAAACTTGGCGGCTATCGGTTTCTGTATCTGCATGAGGATCTCCATAGGGAGATTTTTTAGGAGCTTTCTTAAGCCCTGCTTTTCTAAAATATTTTTGAGATAGGATATCTGTGGCTACTTGAGACCAAGAGTCAGGAACAGTAACATGATCGGAAGAAGAAACTTCTGATCCATCTGTATTTTTGATCTCAGAACGCCTTTCAACAAATTGGATTCCATCAAAAGGATTTTTAAGATTTTTAGTGAAAAGTTTTTTGATTTTCATGAGTATTTTCCTATTGTTTTCACTACAACTCCATTAAATTTGATTACTTTTTAATCATTTTACCCAAAAGATAAAGAAACCCACTTGAAAGATACACCTTTCTTTATCTCCTAACTATTGAATTTAATTAATTAATTTAAGAGCAGATTTGAATTAAATTATCAAATCTATAGGATTACTATAAAATATTTTGAAAAATGAAGTCAACGAAAATGTACTATCTATTGTGTATTTTTTTTGAGATACACACAACCTGTTGATCTCATTGATGAATTTTTTCTAGATATTTTTCGCATTCAATGGCAGCCATACAGCCAGAGCCTGCAGCTGTGACGGCCTGACGGAAAACGAAATCTTGAACATCGCCTGCAGCAAAAACTCCGTCGATAGAGGTCTTTGTAGAGTTAGGCGCGGTCTCAATATATTTATTCTCTCGAAGTTTTAAATACGAGGAAAAAAGATGAGAATTGGGAGTGTGTCCAATTGCAACAAAGAATCCCTCGCAACTGATTTGAGAATTTTTTTGAGTCTTCACATTTTTGAGTTTGAGTCCTGTAACCGCTTCTTCTCCTAAGACATCTTCTGTAATGGTATCCCATAAAACTTTTATTTTTGGATTTTTAAACAATCGATCTTGCATAATTTTAGAAGCTCTGAGTTTATCTCGTCTATGGATGAGAAACACTTCGGAGGCAAATTTTGTGAGAAAGAGTGCTTCTTCAACTGCACTGTCACCCCCTCCTGAAACAGCAACCGGGACCCCTTTAAAAAACGCTCCATCACAGGTGGCGCAGGTCGAAACCCCTTTGCCCATGAGTCTGGATTCATTTTTAAGACCTAAGAGATTGGCAGAGGCTCCTGTAGATATAATAATGGAGCGAGCACTAAATTCTTTTTCTTGAACGGTGACTGAAAAGGGACGTTTTGAAAAATCGACTTTGGTGACATCTTCGGTTAAAAATCGTGCTCCAAATTTTTCGGCTTGTTTTCGGAATAAAGCCATGAGATCGGGGCCCATAATGCCCTCGGGAAAGCCAGGGTAGTTTTCTACTTCAGAGGTGAGCATGAGTTGCCCGCCTGCCTGATAGCCTTCAATGACCAGTGGATTTAAATCTGCTCTTGCCGTATAAACAGCAGCCGTGAGTCCCGCACATGCAGAACCAATGATAATGACATTTTCAGTTGCCATGATACTGTGTCATAACTGATTCCAATGAAGCTTTCAATACTTTACGAAAACCAAGATTTTATTGCCGTAGATAAACCCTCTGGAGTTTTAGTCATTCCGGATCGGTTAGAAAAGGAAAAAGGAAAGACGCTGATTGATCTTCTTACACAAAAATATCAGCAAAAGATTTATATCGTTCACCGCTTAGATCGAGACACTTCTGGTGTGGTTTTATTCGCTAAGATGGCCCAAGCGCATAGAGCCGCTTGTCAGCTTTTTGAAAAACAAAAAGTTCAAAAAATTTATATGGGGCTTATTCATGGAACTCCTTCTGAAGATAAATTGAGGCTTACAGCATCCATTGCGCCTTGTCGCAAAGACTCAACGTTGATGATGGTAGATGCTAAAGAGGGAAAACCGTGCCTTACAGAAGTTGAAGTTGTGGAGCGCTTAGGAGAGTACAGTTGGGTTCGGATTTTCCCTGTTACGGGGCGGACGCATCAAATCCGAGTTCATTTGGCTTCCATTGGGCATCCCTTGGTATGTGATAGGCTTTATGGGGTTTTTCAAGATGAGATTTATTTGTCAAAGCTAAAAAAACGCTATTCTTCTAAAAAATTAGAACCTGAAAAACCTCTGATTCAAAAATTAGCACTTCATGCAGAAATGTTGTCTTTTATGTTCCCGGGCTTAGAAGATTCTAGGCAAGAAATAAAAATTTCTGCTCCCTTGAGAAAAGATTTGAAAGCCGTCTATACACAGCTTAAAAAATTACAGCGGTAGTGGGATAGAGAGAGAAAAGTTTTTATTGTGAAGATTTAAGAGTCTTAGGATCTTTTCTGCGCTGCTGCCATAAAAAGCCCGGCCTTTTATTTTTTGATTTTTGGATTCCAGTGTGAACGTATCAAAGGATGTTAGGGTTTGAGCGAAGGTATTTACTTTTAAAAAGTTTGTTTTGAGAATTTTATTTTGAATTTTCATTTGAATATTCCCTTCAAAGAGCAAATCTTTTTGAACCATATCAATTTTTAATTTTTGACTTTGGATTTCAATTGGAGAAGAAGATCCATAGACTGTGACTTTTGGATTTTCCAAATAGACAAATTGGGTCTTTAAGTTTCCATTGAGATTCGTTGTCTCCCAAGAAACTTTCTGCCCCTTATTTTCATCAACAAAAAAACCTTTGATCTGAATGCCTTTCATGGAAAAGAGGGGAAGTGCCATATCTTGAGCCTGTAAGAGCGAAGGAGAGAAGAATGCAAGTAGAAGAAAACTAGAAAAGAATAATTTTTTTAGAGGGGCAGTGTAAAAGAAGCCACACTGTTTGTAGAAGCGAATCTTCTTTAGAGCTTCTATAAACAGTGTGGCTTCTTTCATAAATATACCTTGAAAGAGATATTACTTCTCTTGTTCAGCTTTTGGCTGCTCTTGTATACATTTCACAGGAGCCTCAAAGCTGGTGTAAAAAATATGGTTCCCAAAAAGATCTAGATGTAAGCGTATGCGAGAGGGCTCCCCATCTTTGTAAAGTTCACAATAAGAGCTGAGGAGATCTCCATTGGGGACCATGCCACCGAAGGTTAAGTCAGTCCAAGTTTTTCCATATTTTCCTGTCTCATCAAATTCTGTTGGAAGCATACTCTTTAGATCTTGAACAGGATTGGCAAGCATGGCTGTAAAATCCGCTAAGATGACTTTAGATTTTCCATTTTTTTCCATAGGAATTTCCATAGGGCCAGCTAAAACTTCTGTTGCCCACACAAGCCCTTGCATGAAATCAGCGTACTGATGCTTGCTTCTAAAGGGAGGAAGGATGTTGTCATGGCGATCTCCCTCGCGAGATTTGTTGAGCATATTGGCAATAATCTTTAGTCCTTCAATGGCATCTGATCCATCTGTAAGGATACTCTTTAGATTTTCAGCTCCTCCTTCATTGAGCGTTAAAAACTTAGGATGTTTTTTAAGGGATTCTGCTACTTCTTTAAATGTGGTTTTTTCTCGTCCATAATATTCATCGCGAAGTGCCATAGAGGCATCAAGATTATAAGCTGTTAAGATTTTCACATAAGTGGCTACCCCTTTTAAACCAAGTTCTGCTGAGTGAGCTTCAGCATGATCTAAGGTGACTGAATTTCTGCGTCCATACCAATTACGTCCTCTCCCCCAGCTGTCATAATTAAATGTGACGCTGAAATGAGGATTATCTAGGACTTTGGCGAGTCTCTTCTGAGATTCTGAAATGGCAGGAAGCACTTTGGTGACCAAATAACTTTGGGCTTCAGAAGGGGTTTTAAACACATCTGTTGGAGAAGCGCCATTCAAGAATTCAGAAACTAAACTTCGGGTATTTGGATCTTTAATGTTGGAAAGAATTTCTGCAATCATCTCTGAGATCGCTGTAGGGGTTGCGATTTTGGTCATTCTGATTGGAAAGCCTTTTAAGCTCAGCACCGGCAAAAGCAGGGCAGAGTAAAAATTAGCTTTCGTATTTTCGCTATCGTTCTTCAAAGCTTCTTCAAAAGCGACAATGGCTAAATGAGCTCCGCGGGGAGATTCTAAAGCGTTTTCTCCAAGATCGGCAAAGCTCTGGGCTTTCTCTTTTTCAGAGCCTTCACCAGAACGAATGAGATCTTGATTATGGGTAAATAGTTTTTGAACATCTTCAGGACTTTTTCCTTCAAATTCATTCGATTTTTTGCCAGAGCATCCTGCCATGAGAGCTGAAGCAAAAACCAAAATAAAAAGGGATCGAATATACGATTTCATAAGTTGTGTGCCTCCTTTATATATAAAACGTACTGCTCTACTAGAGAGCAAAAGCTGTGCCAGCCTTACGACCGACGTAAATAGGCTTATGGGATCTAAAAATCAATACTTATTTTTTAGACGAGTGACAAAAAACGGCAGCTTAGATGGGTCTTTCCGGAATTTAGTGAGAAAAGAGGGAAGCGAGGGAGGTACGGTCTTTTAATGACTTCTTTGATTAAAAATGATGCCTTTGTCTATCCAACGAGCTTCTCTAAAATTGTAGTAGCCAAACCAAATGTTTCCAATATTGTTTGTGGTGCCCACAACGCTAAAAATGGGTCTGTCTTCCACACCAGCAACAGACATCGTTCCTAGTTGTGGAGCATTTAAGACACGTCCATCTGTTTTCCAATGACCACGATTATTTTGATAATAATGTACAATTCCCCCATTGTTCTTTTTTTGAGCAATCAGATGTGCCAAGTTTCTGTTTCTCACGGAAAATCCCGCCATATGTGAAAGAGCAGTGGATTGATTTCCGTCGGGTCGTGCATTGTCATTGAATAAAATACGCCAGCCTGATGTCACATTGGCAATGGATCGCTGTTCATAAGGCTTCGTGGCAAGACTTAAATTTAAGGAATTGCGATTGGCATATGCAAGATCAAATCCTCTGTGAGAGGGATAAATGGTAAATAATCCTGTTTTAAAAGTATCGGGCAGCATTGTCGGAGTTAGGTGTAAAAATTTGTCTGGACTATTTTGCTCTACAGGAGTGATTTTATAAGCAGCGATTTTACTATCTTGGGTTTCATTTCGATACCACTGTGGAAGACCAAAGATATGAATGTTATTCATAGGATCTGCGATGCATTGCATGCGAGGTCTAATATTATCTGCAAGAATATTAGATACTTTAGTTGTTACAATGTGTTCATGGGCCCATTTGAGATAGACCAATCGAGTGGGATGGTTGGCATCTGAAGCATCAGATAGTCCTATGAAGATGTGATATTGTTTTTCATGGTCTTGACAGGCTGTTATTACGTTGGCTGTCGCATTGCTAAGACCTTGAAGATATAAATTGTGGGAAGCGTGGAGGTGGTCTCTCAGTTCCTTTTTAACACCTCCAGAATACCATCGAACATTTCTGTCAATATATCCATACCATAATCCAACAGTATTTTGTGGATATCCCCAAACAGGTCCCCGTCCATGTCGAATGGCAAATAAGACATAGGCTTTATTGTCATGTCCTGGTAAAATTTCTACATCTTGAAATCCTTGCCATTGATAGAGATTATTTGTAGAGACAACTTGTGCTTCTGGTGGAGCAGAGGGGATAACTGTGATTCCTTGAGCTTCTATGAGTGATGTATAGAATATAAGCGTAAATGTAAAAATTAAATAGAGAGATTTCATAATGCCTCCTATCTCTTCATTTATAAATGATCGGTTATAATTAGAATTTCTTGAGAACTATATTTCTTGGAAGCAGTAGGGTTTGAAGACGTCCAGTTTCTTCTCGTGAGACTCTGGGAAGAGATACCAAAGTGTGGCGGAGATTGTGCTTAAAAGAGAATTTCCATCTTGAGGCGTAAAGCAAAAGCCCACAACTTCTTGTTCTTGGTTGGTTACTTCTACTGTGGGAAGGGAAACGACGGTTTGTGTCAGAATTCTTCCAAAATAACCGTGATCTCTTCCAAAAGAAAAGATTTGGCTGGCAGAAACTTTTTGGGTGACGGCGACTTGAGGATGTTCAACAAATCTCTGGATCACTTCTTCTTTGGTGATTGGAGAATTTAAGCGAATATTAAACCAAAGGCTGTGCATGTATTGGGTATTGATCTTAATGGCTGAGGAATAAAGATTTAAATCGTAGCCCAGGGTTTTTAAAAGATGATAGGCATCTCTGGCATGATGAGTCCCAAATTTTTCATCGGAGTGTTTACCAGCCTGCGGAGCAGGGATAAAGGATTTATCTTGGCTAATGTCATTTGCCCTTCTCATCAGAACAAATCGTCCTTCTTTGAGATTCGTGAGTTTTCCTTGCGAATCTGCTCCTAAAGTTTTTAAAAGAATTCCTAGATTATGAGTGTTACAACTCACAACTTGAATGAATTGATCTGTTTCACGCTTAAGAGCGCTATCATTAATTCCTCGGGCATACATTTTCCCAAACCCAAACTCAGAGCCTTGGGCAATAAATCCCAGCGTATTATGTTTAAATTTTTCATAATATTTTTGTTTATTTTCGTGACCCACTCCTTGAGGAGTGCAGTCAATGACTACAGAAGCTTGGTCAATGGCTTCCAGCGTTTCATAGGAAGATTTATGGTAGCTCAATTTTTCAAAAGCAGCCTTTTGTTCTTTGTCGCAGCAAAACTTAGCTCCACGTTCAATGAGGTTATTAATTTTAGGGCGATCTTCTAGAAGAGGTGTTTTTTTATGGAAGGTGACCTCGTCAATCCCCAGCTTTCCTTTCATATCTGAAAGAAGGCCGATGAGAGGCTCTCCAATCGTTCCGGTGCCTACAACATGAACAATCTTAGGTTGTTTCATCGTCAAAAATTTATGCGATGAAAAGCTAAAAGTCAATACTAAGCTGCAAGTTTCTCGTAGCGATCTTGAGCCAGAAGTTTTTCTAGCTTGGTAACTCGTCCACTGTTTCGAAAGTCTTTGAGATTTAAGCAACCATGTACTTTTTTAATGAACATATCATAGACTTCTTCTGTGAGATCCTTCATCAAAAAGTTCATTGATTTGTCTGGGACCGAAACAGAATGAGTTTTTAGATAGTCCATATATTCATTCACAATGGTTGCAATAAAGAGGTCTAGATCTTCATGAGGAAAATCATAGAGGTATTTCTCAAAAATGACATACAGGGGGTCTAGATACCTTACTTCTTTTTTTGTCATGGTGATTTTAATCCTCTTATTTGTTTAGGTGCTGCATACGTGCCACTGTCTACATCTATTTCTTCGGAAGGCTTGCCAAAAAACTTAAGGAAAATTTTATAAATTATTATGTGAAATCATGAAGTTATAATTAGTTTTTAATTAGAATGATAGGAGCATTATAGATGTCTTACGGTGGGAGGATCCACACTGGGCGGAGGGGCCACACTAATTAAAATCTCATTTTTGCCGATAAAGAGTGTGATGATCCTAAAAAACGCCAAACAAAGGTTTGAAAAGCTAGAAGAGCATCCCCTATGGGAAAAGCTGAGTCATATTATTCAAACCCATCACTCCTTCATTATTACAACCCATATTCTTCCAGATGGAGATGGTTTGGGGGGAGAGGTGGCCTTAAGCGCATACATAAAGCAAATTGGGAAAGAGTGTATCATTATCAATGGGGATCCTACCCCTGAAAAATTTAGTATTGTGGATCCTGATTTTGAAATTAAACAGTGGAATCCTAAAGAACCGCTGCCCAAAGCTCAGGTTATTTTTGCAGTTGATGTGAATGATTGGAAACGTTTGGGGCCATTAACAAAAGCTTTGGAACAACTGAAAGCCAAAAGTATTTTTATTGATCACCACATTGCCGATGAGCAGCTAAAACAAGAACATATTATTGATGAGCGGACTTCATCCATGGGAGAGTTTTTATTTCAGTTTTTTAAATACATTGAAGCTGAGATTACCTTTAAAATGGCTTTGGCCATGTATGTCTCTATTTTTACAGATACGAACGCCTTTCGTCATAGAAAAACCACAGCGTTGTCTCATGCTATTTGTGCGGCCTTGGTAGAAACGGGGGTTAATCCAGCGTTGGTTACAAGACAGGTTCATCAAACGCGCTCATTAGCAGATTTGCATATTTTAGGAGAGATTTTAAAAACAGTCCAAACAACTCCAGATGGTAAAATTGCGTGGATCGTGGTCTCTCAGGCACTTCAAAAAAAATATGGGGCTACCTCCGAAGAGACACAAGGAATGGTTGATTATCTTTTGGCTTTAAAAGAAATTGAAGTTGGTATTTTTTTTCGAGAAGAGCCAGATGGAACCATTGCGGTGAGTTTTCGTTCAAAAGGCAAGGTTGAGATTTTCCCCTTGGTTAAAAAATTAGGAGGGGGAGGTCATGCTTATGAGGCAGGAGTTCTCATTCGAAAGGGGACGCTTCAAGAGGTCGTCCAAAGAGTTTTGGCAGAAGCCCAAAAGTTTATTTAAAAG
>JACPSU010000194.1 GCA_016193105.1 Deltaproteobacteria bacterium
GAAACTAAAAAACGCTGAAGGGTAGTCTGAAAATAAAGTTCACGATGCAGAGCATCTAAACCCCCAGGCCGTGCCGCTAAGAAATCTTGATACCCAAATTTTTTCCCTGGGAGTCGCTCATCCCATACATCATTTTCTTTCTCAGAATAGGTACGAATATGCCCTTCAGAAACAGAAATTCTTTGTTCATGTCTTCCTTGCAAAACCGTCACTTGAACTGTTACAAAATTTCTATATTTTTGTCCTCCACGATACGCATAGATGCGATGCACCCCCGCTTCATATTGAAAGGCTTCCAAAATCCCCACCCCTTCAATCTCTAAAATCACATGTGTCCTTTGAGTAGGAGAAGTGTAATCGACTACACTTGCTTGTTCTCTATTCTGAGCATCATGATTAAAAGCGTACTCGACATACATTTTCTCTAAGAGATGCACAATATCTTCTCTTGCATTTCCAGAGACAATAATTTCAAGTCGAATCCGTGATACAGACTGCGCCCGTTCTTGAATAAAACGATCTAGCCGATCAGAAAAAGTTCTTAAATATTCTAGCCGCTTTTGACGCAATGATTGAATCACCTCCAAATGATCTCGATATTCTGCACTTTGTAAAAAATCGGGATCAGAGCTTTTGCGTTGTAGCTCCAAACGCCATTCCTCTTCCTCTTGAGCAAGTCGCTCACATTCCGTAGAAAGAAACACAGTTCCATCTTTTAAAAGTCGTTCCACCTGACCAAAATAAATGAGTAAGATCTCCCGAAAAGATCCAAATCTCCCTTCATAAAAATCAGGACTTCCAACAATCTGGCCTAAAGAAAGATGAGCTTCTTTCAATTGAAGTAAAAGAGTGAAAGCTTGCTGAAGAGCTGGCTCTTTTAATTCTGGGACAAGACTATCTAAATCCCTTTGAATATTTCGTACCAAAGGAGCAGAGGAAGAACGCTCCCGTTGAGGCTCTTGGATCCAAGAAAGATCATAAGAAGCAGCTCTAAAATAACGACGCTTGGGATGGATGGCAGCTTCTTGTGCTGCATAAACTTGGGCTCGAATCGCTCGATACACCTCTTTTCTCCCCTCGATCATAGCTAAGGCCATTTGAGGTTGTTCGATCACTTGAGGAATAACATGATCCCTACGAAACCGACGTTGAGTCCCTTTCTCGTGAACAGTTAAAATAATTTTATGGCGATACTCCCCACCCGTTCTTTGAATGCGATCTGGATAAAATTCCACACGAGAAACTTCTCCAGACCATCTGTTTTTAAAATAATGCACTTCAACTGGATGTGTCCCTATGAATCCCTTCTCAATGACCTTCACCCAGTACTCCGCAGCATCTCCTCTGCGAGATCCAAAGGGATTCTGTGTGGGGGCCAGAGGATCTTGGAGATCTCTTTCAAGCAGAGGCTCTTGAGGATCTCTGACGTAGCCTGCTGGCACATAGCCACTTTCTTGAAGAGACCTGTAAATCTTTAAATCATTAAATGCAAAAGCTGAAACACCTGTTGCAGCAGGTAAATCTTGAAACAACGCAACCGTTGATAGAGGTGAAAACCATGCCCAATTTCCTTGAGGTGAATAACTGGAACGAAAAATTTCTCCTGTGACAATATTAAAATAAAATCGAAGCGCTCCTAAGTATACCCCTTGCGAATTTTTTCCGTGCAGATAACAGTTCCACCAGAGACGCCGGCCATTCGGGAGCAAATCCCAGGGCCCTTCTTGATCTTCAGGGATGTAGACTAATCTTGAACCAGGACCAAAAGGCCCTCCATTTTCATGCGTCGGAATAAAATCATGGGGAATGAGGCCTTCTTTTTTAAGCTCTCCTAAAGGACCCTCAAGCTGTTTTACATCGATAGGGGTATGAAGCAAACGGACGTACTCTTCAGGGCCAAACTTTAAAAGTGCCATGAGCGTTAACGTGCTGGTTCCCTCATAAAAATGAGATTGAACAAAAGCTTGAAAATCAGAAAAATCGGCCAATCGAGAAAGCGTACTTTTCAAATCTCGCGTAATAATAGGCGGGATCTTTTCTTCTTGGTGCCAAGCAGAAATCGCAGCACGAATGTGAAGAATCAAAGCATGTTTAAACTCTAAGGCTTGGGCCCGAATGCCACTGGGCCCAGAACCGCTGCTTTGGATAAATTGATTTAATTGATCTAGAATTTCTAAGATACGATCTGCTGGAGGAGAAGTGGGTAAGTACCTGAAAATATTCGTTTCTTCTGGCAGAAGATCACCTTCAGCTTGGAGAGGCCCCAAGCTAAAAAGCCCCCCTCCGATCAAGATAAAAATAGCCAAAAGACTCTTATAACGCATAATTGATTAAAAAACAGGCAATATAGCTTGCTTTTCGAAAAAATTCCACTTTTTTATATTCTTCCTACTCGATGAAAAATTCCGTGAAATGGCAATTTCTACACCCAAATGTTTTTTGGAGTTTTGTGGGATGCTTTGCTATTTTTTCATGGCAATTAATACACGAGGCATCTGTGGCCGAAAAATTATGGGCTCGGTTAGGGATCCCCCCATGGCAATCCACACACGCCAAATGACGTTTTTTTGAGGAACGCGCATTCGGATGAGTCTCTGACCTAAATTTTCCAAACTGTGTTGTGTCATCTTTTAAAAGATGAAATAACCTTGGGAGAGGAGCATCTGTCTCTTTAGATAAATGTAAGGCATGCAATCTGGTTTTGTTAATCTTGGGAATATCTTTCAGGTTTTTTCCTGCAAACGGCCCAGAGATACTCGAAGTATCATGGGGGTGATCAATATGGCAACTTTCACACAAATTTTTTGTTACATAAGGAATGTGCTTCATGCTTTTTGGATAGATCTCTTTTTGGGTTAAAAGCACAACGATCTCTTCTGCATATTGGTGCAAAGGCTGGTGATGACAATCGTGACAGGTGGTCACCCTTCCATGAATACTGTTTTTCCAACTGAGACTCGCATAATCGTGTTGATGACAAGTCATACAAAACCTGGCATCTTTCCACATGTACTCATAGGCTTTATATCCAGGATATGCCCCAATCAAAATTCCAACAACAATCGCCGGAGAAAGGATCGTAAGCCACCTTCCTATTTTTTCCATCTAAAATCCCCCATGCGGTAAAACACTAGAGAAAAATAAAAAATGAAAAATCGTTAAAGCTCCAATGATAATTCCTAAAACCAAACCCAAAATTTGAAGCAAAATCCACTTGGTTTTCATGGAGTTCCTCCCTGCTGTCTTTTCTTTTGTCTCTTGTGGTAATCCTTAAACCGCTGATCTATCCCTTCATTGCCATGACACCTCCTACAGGCAACCTTAATGTCTTCTTGCCGAGGACGTAAGTATTTCTCGATATTGGCTAAATTATGGGGATCATGACATGTCGCACAAGATATCCTCCCCTCTTCAAGAGTTAAGTTCTTAAGACTTTGTCCTTCTGCTTGTTTGAGGAGGGGCGCTAAATTTTTTTCGTGGTGTGTAGATTTGCGACCTTTATGACAAGAAAGGCAAAGCTCTGTGGTATGAGGCTTTTTGTCATGTGGATGGTGACACTTGAGACACACCGCTTCTTCACCAGGCCAGGCATATGCCTCTTGCTTTGGATCAATTTTAAGATGCGCCACAAGCCCAATCGTTTCCTTTTTATCCTGATGGCATCCTAAGCAGACTTCTTGCGCAGCTTTGCCGCTTGCACGTGAAAAGTGGAATTCTTTTTTGGCATCATGCGTTGTGTGACAGAAAAGACAGGCGACCTCTGTATCTCCATAAGGGATTGGATGACTTTGAGGAACCTGAGAGGAACCATGACAAGTTGTACAAAGCCCGATGACCTCTTTTTTTAAAAGATGGAGATGAGATTGGTGCATCTTATGACACTGATCACAAGAAATAACCTGATCGGCTTTGACTTTGGCCAACCGCCCTCTTTTTATCTGAAAATGGTTTTGATCTTTTAACCCTTTTTCTGAATGGCATTCTAAACAAAGCTCTGGGATTGATTTTCGAAATTGATATGGAAGTTTTGTAACAGACTGAACATTCCCAAATTGACCGACAGTTTTCCCTGCAGGGGCTTCATGATGAGGATGGTGGCATGAAAAGCAATCTACTTTTCCACCACTCCAAAGAGGGAGATCGGTTTTTTGTTTTACATCCACATGAATGGGATGATTGTAACGTTCCTTGATATTTAAAAAACGCTCTAACGTATAGGTCTCAAGTCCATCATGGCAATTAAGACATCGGGTTTCAGAAAAATATTTCACCACATCAGGATGGCGAAAAATATTTTCTTGGATTTCCAATAGAGAAACTTTTGTTTTTTTCTCAGGTTTGATTTCAACTTGAAACGCCAAAAGTTTATTCGCAAAAAAATCAACACTCACTAACGTATTTCCAACTACAGCAATATCTAGGGGATATCCAAAGCGCTGCTCTCCTCCATCTGCCCCCAAACTTCCTAAATAGCGCCCCTCATGATCAAAAAAAGAGATTAACTTCAGTCCAACATCAGAAATAGCCAGCACATTGGAATTGAGCATCGCAAATCCCTTTGGAAATAAAAGATTTCCCTTTCGAAATCCCCAAGATTCCCACTTTTCAGCATGATCAGAATCATAGGTAATAACAGCAGCTCGAATGGTATCTAAAAGGAGAAGACTTTGATCTGGCATCACAAACCCTCTAAAATAACTTCCCCTAGCCACTAAAAACTGATCTTGCCAATTTGAAAAATAATGTTCTTTTTCTTGTTTTTTCTTTGGAATATCGGCTGAACTTTTTATAGGAACTTCAGTCCATGCTTTTAGATTTTTACTTTGATAGATTTTATCTCGAATTATCGTGTATGAAGAAGTACCACAAAATATATCTCGAACAAGGCTCTCGCCCGAAAGAACGTGCCCATTCACTTGAACCGTGCGAGAGGACTTATCAAAAGACGCCACAAGGAGTTTTTGATCTTTGCATCCTAAAGCGGTGACTACTCCTGAGAGTTGAAATTTTGATACTGGATGTTGAGTGATCACCTTCCCAGTTTCAGGCTCTATCTCCCAAAGTTCTTTTTTCCCGACACTATATACCCACAAACGACCACCACAGGGCTCAACAATGGAAGGTCCTAGAATTTCTACCTCATATAAACGCTTTGCATGAATGGAAAAATCGGCAAAGACAGGAGCGCTTCCCAACATCAAAAGACACAAAAAGCCACATAGGGTTACACTATTTTTCTTTTTAAACACTACAACTTCTGTTTTATGAAAATACGCAGTGATAAGAAATGACAAGGATCACTTATTTAAGGGTCCCCCAAAGGACTGAACGCGAACCCTTCTAATACTCCTCCCTTCTACTTTACTAAAATCACTAAGCTTTTTAAAGTCAAAACTACCCACCCAAGCCTCCATTTTTGGAAAAAATGGGCTGAAAGTGGCCTTTCTTTAAGAGGTATAGCCAAAAAATTAGATTGCTCCAAAACCTATGTCGTTAAAAACTTTAAAGACTTAGGCCTTCGTTCTATTAACCCTCCTCATAGAAGCCAAATCCCTTTCGGGAAAAAGTCAGAAAAAGGTAAACTCATGGACCATCCAGAAGAAATAAAAATTATTAAACAGATGATCAATCTTAAACAAAATGGTTTTAATTATGCTCAAATTGCAAAAATTTTAAATGCTCAAGGACTTCACTCAAAAACAGGATTACCCTGGAAAAGATGGTCTATTCAAAAAATATTGAAGCGAAAAAAGAACGAAACTATCTAATTCCACTATTATTGCTACTATTTCAAATTATATATTGATGCATACTTTAGATTGTAGTTCGTCATTTCACAGTCTGATTTTTGGATGGAAGCAGACTCGTCAATTACGTTAATTTTCAAAAAAAATGAGGATTGTTACAGATGGTTGGCGTGTAGTTTGCTATGTTAAGCAAGTAGTGATACAAGGCATGATTGATCGCGCAGAGTGTAAAAAACGTCAGGTTTTGGAGGTATGAAAGTGAAGAGATATTTTTTAATAACCCTTTTGGTTTTAAGTTTTACAATATCAATAACACCGGCTAACGCCCATCCCTCACCGGATCGAATAAAGAATAGCGATCTTATATTTAATGAGTGTGACAGACTAGCTATGGGAGTAA
>JACPSU010000195.1 GCA_016193105.1 Deltaproteobacteria bacterium
CTCACTCGCAGAACACACCCCTATACTCTAGAAGGAGCCTGGCTCTCTTCCCCCATAACAGAAAAATATAGAAAATTAGACTCTGTTGTTTTAAAGGAATCTCTGACATGCGAAAAATAATTTTAATAGCACTCCTTTTTCTCATAGCTCTCAGCTCAGATGGCTTTTGCAGAAATTTTGCGCTTATTGCTGGCGGAACCCATGAGCCCAAACCAGACAGCACCTTTTCTAACAATATTTTTTCTAACAGCATGGGATCTTGGAGCCGCACTCTTAAAGAAAAAAATTGGAACGTCGATGTTTTATTTAATGGGGAACATTATTTTTCAGATTGGACCGAGTTTCACGTCAGTACAAGACCTACGGATGCAGCCTCCTCCTCTTTTACTAAAGATCACCTTACAGAACGCGTCAATCACCTCCTGGAACAAAACTTAACAGCGGAGGATCAAGTTGAGCTAGCCATTTCTGAACATGGCTCTGTCCGAGAGGGACAGTTTGGAATAACAGCCGAAAATGGCCGCATGGAGGCAGATAATCTGACATCGTATTTAGAAAAACTTTTGGAAACCGGAGCCAAAGTGCATTTAAATTTAGACTCCTGCTACAGCGGTCAATTTATTAAAAATGCTCAAGCACTTTTAAATCATCCTTTATATGGCTCTAAACTTTGTATCACGACACTCGCTGCTCAAGATGCCGAAGGACAACTAAACGACTCTCTTCTAGATAAAATGTCTCAAATCATAAACCTAGGACAAACGGATACTTCGGTAGAAACCTTATTTTTAAAAGCCAGAAGACATGCCCCTTCTACAACAGAAGATTTTTTAAGAGCTCTTTATGAAAAACGGTTCTATCAAATTTCTTCTTTTCCGCAGTGGATGGAACATCCTCTTCATCGCACCAAAGCCATTCTCTCTCTTCCAAATCAAGAGCAGACTCCGGAAGTCACGGGACTTCTCTGTTCTCTGGAGCCCACTCTTTTAGAAGAGGTCCAAAATCGCATTCGACCGATTGCAGATATTTTCTCTCATTTTAGTCCTACCCAACCCGAAAAACTCTCAGCCCAAGAACGTCTTCAGGTCATATGTTCTAAAGAGTATCAAGATCAACTCTCCATTCGCTACCTGGATAAAAAAAACCAATTTGAAAACCGCTATGAGCTCCCAACTGCAACCGTACTTTCTAAAGAAGCCTCAGAGGCTTTCTTAACGCGCAGAAAAGACAAATGTACTCTCGATGGTATTTCTTATGCCTATCCCACCAAAGACAAGGAAGGAAATGCTCTGTGCCAATTTGATACGGAAGAATTACTGACCTTTATTATAGATCGTGAAACAGAAAATCCTAAAAAAACAACTCTAATTACTCGAAGCTTATCCCACTCCCTTGGAAAAAAGAAACTTACAGATATGCTGACAGACTATCGCCCCATTCACCAAGAATGGATGGAAGGACAATGTGATGGGATCAAACTTTATGTACTAGAGCATCAAATCTTTGAAGAGGAATACCAAAAACTCCCCTCTTCTGACAACAAACGCGCCTGCCAAGAATTCCGATTTTAACCTCATGTTTTCGTTCAACTTTCCGAAGAGTCTAATGAGGGAGCTCGTGTATGCCGCAAATAAAAGCTAAATTAGATACCAGCTGGCTTTCAAAAATAGCTGATTTTATTGAAGAAACAGCTAAAGCGCTGGGGTGCCAAGACCCCCATGTGATTGATGATCTAAAGCTTGCGGTCGATGAAGCCAGCACCAATATCATGACGCATGGAAAAAAAGGTCAGAAGAAAGATCATTTTATCATTCAAATGAACAAAGAAGGAAGGCAAATTGAAGTTGAGATTATTGATTTTGGAAACTCTTTTCCTTTCGACCAAGCAATCTCTAAAGATGGATTTGGCATTCAGTTTATTAAACAGGTGACAGAAAAAGCAGAATATAAAAGTTTTCCGGACAAAAACGTACTTCGGTTTCATAAGAATTTTTAACTTCTAACAAAGGGGGAACGATGGACATTCAAACAAAAAAAGCAGGTGAGGTGATCGTCTTAGAAATTACGGGCCGTATTGATGCCTTTACGTCTGAGAAATTGGAAGCAGAGCTTCATTCTATTATGAATGCTGGAAAGCTCAAGTTTGTGATCAACTTTGAAAAGACAAACTACATTAGCAGCTCTGGACTTCGAGTATTTCTAGGCTCTCATAAAAAACTTTCAGAAAATAAAGGGCAAATTAAATTTTCTAATATGCCAGACCCTGTCCTTAAAGTGTTTGCCTTGGCAGGCTTCGATAAAATTTTTGAAATTTATTCGACAGAAAAAGAAGCCCTGGAAGATTTTAACGAAACAGAAAGTGAGCCTAAAAAACAAAATTATGCCTGATGGTATTCAAAAACTGGGAAAGCTTTTTCGGCTTTTTGAAAAGCCAGGAGAGCCCTCGTTTACCGTCAACGAACTAGAACTTGCTCAAGAAATCCAAGCCAACCTCCTCCCCAAAGATTTTCCGTTAAATCAAAAAATAGATATAGGGGCTCTCTACAAGGCCTCGAAATACATCGGGGGAGATTTTTATGACGTGATCCAAATTGACGACCGGAAAATTGCGTTTGTCATTGGGGATGTCTCTGGCAAATCCCTCCATGCCGCTCTTTTTATGACCCAATGCCTCACCCTTCTTAAAGTTTTCATCAAAATGGATTTGAACATTTTAAAAATTATAGAAAAAACAAACCAAATGCTTTTTGAACTTGTCAAAACAGATATGTTTGCCACAGTTTTTATTGGAATTTATGACACCCATTATCATCAATTGAGTTACGTCAACGCGGGACATAACCCGCCGCTGCTTCTTAGAACCTCCGTAGAGATCCCAGCTAAAGATTATCATCCTATGACCATGCTCACCGCAGAAGGGATTGCTCTCAACTGTATTGCCAATATGGTGCTCGAAGAAAAAAGAATTCAACTCTATGAGGGGGATATTTTTCTTTTATATACCGATGGCTTACTCGATGCCACTAATGAATTTGAAGAAGAATTTGGTGAAGCAAAACTCAAAGGCCTCATCACAGAGCTGAGAGATCTGCCTTCCCAAGCCATGGCTGAAAAAATATTAGAGCGCATCCAAGACTACTCTAAAAACTCAAAAACAGAATCTGATGACATGGCCGCTTTGGTCATTAAATTTAAGGAGGAAAAATGAAAAAAGTAAGCCTTTCTTGCCTCTTTATGATTTTTTCCATTTTTGGGCTGAGAGCTGAAACTCTCACGCTCCCAGCTTCTCTGAAAGAAGCTTTAGAAAATAGCCCCTATTTAAAACTACAAGAGCGCAATAAAGATGCTAAAGCAGCTGATGTTCGAATCGCGTGGTCTTCCTTTGCCCCGCACCTTCAAAACGAGGTAGGACGAGGGCACCAAAGCAAAGACAACTATTATACGAATCTTCAAAAGCAAAGATTTAATGACACCGGAAATGTAGCTATTATGAGTATTGACACCTCTAACCCCAGAGATAGTGCCTTTTGGAATATTACGATTAAACAAGATATTTTTAAAGGATTTGGGAACTACCACAACTTAAAAGAAAAGAAAAAAGGGTTAGAGATTGCAGAATTAGAACACGACTTAGAAAAAAACAATCTTATCTTTGATGTCATTTCAACCTATATTGAAATTTTAAACCTTCAAAACACACTAGACACCCTTTCAAAAGCCAAGATGTCCGCAGAAGAGCAAAAAAATAATCTTCAAAAAAGATATGAACTTCAATCTGTTCCCAAAACAGACGTAGAAAAAGCAGAAGAAAAACAGTTAGAAGTAGAATGGAAAGAACTTGAAGCCAAGCAAGCTCTAGAAATTGCTCAAAACCGAATGAACCAGCTCTTAGGAAGAGAATTAACAGAAAATTTAAAGATGGCTCCTCTGACTATAAAAAATTTCACTTTACACCCTCTCCCCTTCTATATGGAGCGCATCCCTAAAAATTTAGACTACAAAAAAGCAGAAACACAAATTCAAAAAGATCAATTTGAAAAACGCCGCACCTATGCTCAACACCTTCTAATGCCCAATGTGGGATTCGAATATAACTATGAACAACGTGGAAAAAAATTTACAGATTTAGATGAAGGATGGAAACTGGGAGCTATCGCCCGAACGCCTCTTTTTGATGGGCTCGAAAACTTTGGAGAACAAAGCAAAGCAGCTGCACAGCTGGCCAGCGCAAAACTTAAATCCCACCTTACAAAGCAATCTGCTGAGATTGGAATTAAAAAACACTACTACAGTTTTAAAGCTTCAGAAAAACAGATTGCTCACTTAAAAAAGAAACGAGATCGCCAGCAAAGACTTTTTGAAGATACCCTTAAAGCTCTTAAAGAAAAAGCCGCCACCCTAGCCCAGCTTCATGCCACAGAAGTTTTAGTTTTAGAAACCGACACCCAACTTTTAGAAAAAAAGAGAGGACAGCTTTTAGATTATATCTCCCTTCAAAAACTTACAGGAGAAATAGACATCCATGAACTTTTTTAACGAACTTTATCAATTTTTAATCCAACATAAAAAAGAAACAGCCATTGGGCTTTCATGCCTTGTGGCTCTACTGGGACTAGCCATTCTCGCCCATATCATCCAAAAAAATATTAAGAACAAACCTATGATTTACGTCGAAGTCACCCAGCCTATCCAAAAAGAAATGGTAGAGGCCATCTCTGCCACGGGAACCATTGCTGCTGAAAAAGAAACAACGCTGGCTTCTAAAATTCCAGGAAAAATTAAATCAATCCTCATTCAAGAGGGGCAAGAAGTAGAAAGCGACCAAAAATTGATCCAACTAGAATCTAAAGAGCTAGAACTTCAAACAGAAATTGCCCAATCTGCCCATCGCTCCGCTGCTTCCGCCATTGATGAAGAAAACTACAAACGCCACAAAGCACTTTATGAAGAAGGGGTCATCACAAAATCTGAATTTGATAAAATTGAAGCGGAATATAAAGCCGCCAAAGCAGATAAAGAACGTCTTGGGAAAACTGTGGAGCTCCAAGAAGAACAAAAAGCCTCAAGCGAAATTACAGCCCCCTTTTCCGCACTCGCAGCTCAAATTTTAGTACATGAAGGAGAAGTAATCGCCGCTGGCCAACCCCTGGCCGAACTCGTAAGCATGGATATAGTCAATGTAGAAGTTCCGATCGCCTCTCAAAATATTGGAAAAATTCAAAAAGGGATGGAAGCCCATGTCACCGTAGATAGCTCTTCTCAAAATTTTAAAGGAACATTAGAAACCATTAGCCCCGTTGCAGATCCCATGAGCCGAACCTTTGAGTCCAAAATTAAAATCGACAACAAAAATCGCATTCTTAAACCTGGAATGTTTGCAAAAGTATCTATTATCGCTCAAAGGCACCCCCAAGCCATCACTCTTCCTAAAACAGCTCTCGTTAAAAAAGAAGATTTACCTGGGAAGTGGATTTACACCATTCAAAATAAAAAAGCCCTGCTTTTACAAATTCAAACAGGACTGGAAAATAAAGACGATATCGAGGTCACAAGCCCCCTAGATCTCACATCCATGGTTGTCACCGCTGGCCAAAGTGAACTTTACGAAGGGGCGCCTGTATCGATTGTGAGCCCCTCCCATGTCACTCATTAAATTCTTTATTGAACGAAAAATTACGACTTTCATGCTGAGTCTCGGCATTTTATTGCTCGGCCTTTTTTGCATGAACAAAACCTCCATCGATCTTTTTCCTCCTATTCACCTGCCCACTTTGATGGTTTCTGTCCCTGCCCCAGGACTCTCCTCTCAAGATATTGAACAAAAAATTACAACCCCCCTAGAAGAAGGGCTGAATACCTTGCCTCGCTTAGAAAAAAGGCGGTCTGAAAGCCGATCCAACCAAGCTTTATTTTTATTAAAATTTGAATGGGGGACATCCATAGATTTTGCCGCCCTGTCTGTACGAGAAGTCCTAAAAACAATCGCCCTTCCCTCGGAAGCTCATACGCCGCTCATCACCCGATGGGATCCTTCTGAAGAGCCGATCTTAAGAGCAGATCTCTCATCCCAAGTGGGTCTAGAAACACTCACGAAGCTTTCAGAAAACAAAATCCGCCCTCGCCTGGAACGTTTAAAAGGAGTAGCCACTGTTGAAATCGGAGGAGGACTTCACAAGGAAGTGCAAGTCCTGATCGATCCTGAAACGCTGGCTTCTAGGGGATTGAGCATGAACCACTTGTCTCAACTCTTCAAACAAGAAAATATTAAAAAACAAATTGGGACTTTTGAAGAAGGTCGCACCGAAATGGCCTTAAAACTGAATGCCGAACTTCAGTCGATTGAAGACATTCGAGACCTTCCTGTTTCCTTGGGTCAGCGACCCTTGGGTCAGAGACCCCTCTCCCAAAAACAGATTCTCCCCTTAAAAGATATTGCAGAGGTCCAAGAATCTTTTGAAGAAAGAAAAACAGTGGCCCGCGTGTCTCAGGCAGGCGTGCCGGAGCAAGAAAGCGTAAGTTTGAGCATTAAAAAAACCCATCATGCAGCCACTCTGGATGTCATTGATGCTGTTAAAAAAGAGCTGGCTCAACTTACCCAAGATATCCCATCTCTTTCTGTCACCTACTCAAAAGATGATTCTTTTTATATCCAGACCTCCCGCTCCATTTTATGGAATAACTTTTGGCAAGGCTCCGTTTTGACCTTTCTTGTTGTTTTACTCTTTTTAAAAAGCTGGGCCGCTACGTTTATTATTTCAATTACAATTCCAATTTCCATCATCGGCACCTTTGCCCTCATGCAATATTTTGGGGTGAGTCAAAATGTTTTTTCCCTGGCAGGCTTTACTCTGGCCGCAGGAATGGTGGTTGATAGCAGTACGGTTATCTTAGAAAATATCTACCGCCACTTTAAAGAAGAAGGTAAATCCGCTTGGAGGGCTGCGGTTGAAGGGACCCAAGAAGTTTGGATGGGGGTTATTGCCTCTACCGTCACAACGATGGCCATTTTTATTCCTGTCGTGTACTGCATCAAAGGTATCTTTGGAATCTTATTTAGAGATATCGCCTTTACATTTATTATTTCTATGGGACTCTCTTTAATCATCGGATTTTCTTTGATTCCGTGCCTAGGCGCTTTGCTTTTAAAACGAGAAGAAAATTTAAAATCTACCCCCATCCGAATCAAATGGCTGGACGCTTTGGGTCTTAAAACTCAAAAATTTTTCCTAACCGTACTCTCTTATTTTTTAAATGCTCCCAAAAAAGCTGCCATAGCCCTTCTCGCCACCTATGCCTTGTGCTTTGGCTGCATTTTACTCTTGCCGGGATTTGACCTTCTCCCCTTAGGAGAATTTAAAAACTTCATGATTTCCATTAAGGGAAAAATAGGGACGCACTTAGAGGTTACCGATCAAAAAACTGCCCAACTGGAACAAATTCTCCAACCCCATCCTGAAATTGAAACGCTGGCCACATCCGTTAAAGCAGAAGAATCTCAGATCTATGTCACACTAAAAAAGAGTATCTTTTCAGAAAAAAAAGCCCAGCGCTACTTAGACACTTTGCGCAGCAATCTCCACCTTCCAGACATGAAACTTAAAATTCTAGATGTCCCAAAACTCGATACAACGGAGGGCTATAGCACCCCCTTTACGCTCATCTTGAAACATCCCGACGCTAAAACTAGAAAGGACATGCTTCTTCAGCTGACAGAGTCCTTAAAAAATATACCAGATATTCTCTATATTTCTTCTAGCGAAGAGAAAACAAACCCAGAGCTTCATGTCCATTTAGATTTTCAAAAACTAAAAGACCACAACCTCACTGCAGAACAAATTTCTCAACTGATTTATGGCCACATGACAGGTCTCAAAGCAACGCAACTTCAAGACAAAGATATTCGCATCTCTGAAAAAAGAGAGGCAAAAGCCTCTCTAGAAGATTTAAAAAAACTTCCCGTCCTTACTCAAGGGTCGGTGACCCAAACTGCCACTGACAGCCCAAAAACTTTGCCGCTGGCCATGTTCGCAGATATTCAAGAAACAACAAGCGAACAAACGATTGCACACACAGACCATGTCCCTTCCACAGCCATTTATGGATATCTTAAAACATACCGTCGGTCTTTAAGCGCTATCATGGGGGACGTTGACTCCATGATTGAAAAAAAAATCTCTTGGGCATCGCACATTAGCCTTGAAAGTACACTCAAAGTTTTTAAAGACACTTTTTCAGATCTATTTATTGCCCTGCTCATCGCATTCATTCTTGTTTATATGATTTTAGCGGCCCAATTTGAATCTCTGGCACAACCCATCACGCTCATTCTTTCTCTCCCCTTAGCTGCCGTCGGTGTTTTGATTGGGGTCTCTCTTTGGGGACTTTATCTTCATGTGATTGTGATGGTTGGGATTATCCTTTTGGTTGGAATTACCTGTGACTCTGGCATTCTCATCATTGAATATGTCAACATCCTTCGAGAACGAGGGATGGATCGCAACGAGGCCATCCTCACAGCGGTGAAACATCGCATGCGTCCTATTTTTATCACAGCCATTACAGATATTGTAGGAACAGCTCCTATGGCCTTTAGTACAGGAGCCGGCGCAGAAATGTATCAAGGATTTGGCGTGGTCACCATGTTTGGACTCACCTCTGCCCTATTCTTAACTTTGCTTGTAACCCCCCTCATGTATGTATTCATGGAAGACCTTTATGAATTTTTCCAACTCAAACTACTTTGGATTCAAGTTACTTTTTTTAAACAAAAAGAAGGGGTCTCGACCCCTGGAGGAGGCCTTTCATGAAAAAAGGATTTTTAATTATCTGTGATCAAGAACTTCAACCTGAAATGGATTTTTTATTGAGGGCCAACCATATCGAACAGTTTACGCTCTTTCGTAACGTTCACGGCAAAGGGGGGACCGGCCTAAAACAAGGAGATTCTGTTGGCCCAGGTTTAAACCTGGCGTATTGGATTGTCTTAGACGATCGCCACACCCCTGCCTTTTTAAAAGAGCTCAAAGACTTTAAGCAAAATAAACTGAAGAATAAAGGAGTTCAGATTTTTCTACTCCCTATTGAGGAGCTATTTTAAGGAAAAAATATGAGACTGATCTCATTTTTTGTTCATAGACCCATTGCAACGATGATGATTCTTTTTATTTTTCTATTCTTTGGAATTTTAAGTCTTTTTAAAATCCCAATTGATCTTTTTCCAAACGTTTCCCACCCCCATCTTTCGATCATCACAAAATATGAAAATTCTTCAGCAGAAGAAATTGAAAAAAACATTACAAAACCTTTAGAGGATGAACTTTCTTTTTTAAAAAATCTCTCTTACTTAAGCTCTGTTTCTGAAGAAGGCGTTTCAAGAATTCAGCTCACGTTTCACTGGGGCACGCCCATGGATTTTGCAGCACTGGAAGCCCGAGAAAAAATTGATCTTGTCAAATCTAAACTTCCCGAGGAAGCCGAGGACCCCATTGTAGAACGCTATAATCCCAACGCCTCACCCATTCTCATGGTAAATCTCTTAGGAAATGAGAATCAAAAAGAAGAAGACTTAAGGGCCATTGCTGATGGAAAACTAAAACCTACTTTAGAAAGAATTCTAGGAGTGGCTCAAGTAAAAGTTTTTGGGGGGGCTGAAAAAATGATTGAAGTGGCCTTAAACCCCCACCAA
>JACPSU010000196.1 GCA_016193105.1 Deltaproteobacteria bacterium
AAACAGGTGACAAAAAACGTCAGTGCAGGTTCGACAGCCTGCTAGTTATCTTGTTGAATTTTGACCTTAAAGTTGGGTTCGGCGTAGAGAACGTGAGGAGATTTTTTAAGTTTTTTGATAGCGCTATCGGTATCGAAATCCCCTTTCCAGTGATAAAGCTCAATACTTTCGGTGTAGGTTTCTTCTTTGATTTTTAATTCCTGCTTTAGGGCTAGGATATATCGCTTCGCAGTTTTGGGTTTAAATTTAACAAGCACTTCTCCTTCGGCATAATTTTTTTCTTGGGCACTCGTGTCTTGAGGGGTTTTATTTTTGGCTCCTCCTGCATAAGAGCTAAAAGAGATGCCGAGGCACACCAGAATAAAAGTGAATAAGATAGTTTTCATAAAAAAGAGTGTAAGATAAAAGATTTTTTCAGGCAACAAAAAGATCTGGTTGAAGAACAGCCCCTTTTTCTACAGCATAAGAAGAGAGATCTGTGATGCCATCTGCTTTTAAAACATCTTCATCAATAAAAAAGTTTCCAGAACATGTTTTTGAATCTTTGTTTAAGATGATGTAGGCACTCTCTGCCACAATCTCAGGTTTTCTGGCATGGGTCATCATTTCTGGCCCGCCCAGTAAATTTTGAATGGCGGCTGTTGCAATAATGGTTTTAGGCCACAAAGCGTTTACGGCTATGTGATCAGATTTAAATTCTTCTGCCATTCCTAGGACACATTCGCTCATTCCATATTTCGATAGAGTGTAGGCCACATAAGACTCAAACCACTGCGGGCTCATATTAAGAGGAGGAGAAATATTTAAAATATGGGGATTGGATGCTTTTTTAAGATAGGGGAGACATTTTTGAGAACACAAAAACGTTCCTCGTACGTTTACACCAAACATGAGATCAAAATCTTTGATACGGGTTTGTGACGTATCGGTTAAGCGAATGGCGCCTGCATTATTAATCAAAATATCGATACCACCAAACGTTTGAGCTGTTTTTTCCACAGCACTTTGAACTTGCTCTTCAAAACGGATGTCGCACAGAATGGGGAGGGCTTTTCCGCCTGCTTTTTCTATTTCTTGGGCCGCAGTAAAGAGCGTTCCTTCAAGCTTTGGGTGGGGTTTATCGGTCTTTCCGATCACAGCAATTTTTGCGCCATCTTGTGCAGCTTTTAAGGCAATGGCTTTTCCGATGCCTCGTGTTGCTCCTGTAATAAAAAGAATTTTGTTTTTTAAAGACATTACTGAGTCTCTTTTCTCAAAGCGTTGGCGAGAGAATAAATCGCAGAGCGGGCTTCGCTTTCTCGAAAGAGTGTCGAGAGTACATCCATGACAAAGTTTAGAGGATCTACTTTAATATAGACATGGTAGAGAATAATGGAGCGGGTGGGATCGACCGTGCCATTTTCTTGGATATAAGGCTCTACCATAAAAAGTCCATTATTCATGAGAACCCCCTGTTTTGGATAGGTGGAATCTCGATCAAATTTGGGGGGAGCCATCTCCCAGGCGACAAGTTTTCCTTCAGTGCCATTTTTTTGATAAGAAGACATTTCATATCGCAGAGTGTGTGTGAATTCCACGGAAGCTATTTTAATTTTAGAAAATTGATATTCAATATGAGACAGAGGAACGATCCCTCTTTCTTTGAGTTCTTGGGGTGTGATGTGAATGCTATTTAAAAAGATATTGGGAACATAGTTTTTAAAATTTTCGAGGTGTAAAAAAAGATCCATAATTTTTGAAACAGGGGTTGGCGCAATGCCTACAGCAACACCCTCGATGACTTGGCTATCTACGGTGTTGGCTTTTTCTTCTAGGAAACTTCGGATGATGGCTTGTTTTTCTTCATCCGAAAGAGGGCGGTCTTCTTCTCTGGTTTTTTCTGAGATCTCTTCTAAGGCGAGTCGATAGATTTCTTGAGGAGCGTAGAAAGGGCTTTTAAAAATATCCACGGCTAGGGCTCCTTCTTCAAGATCTTTCCTGCTAAATGTATTTTGAGATGTTTGAATTTGATGGGTGCGCGCCAGCTCTTCAATAAACATGGTTTGGTGCATAAAGAGCGCATTTTTACGATAGGTGAGATTCTCCGTGGCAGCAAAACCATGTCTGGCCCACGTCGATAAAATGACGATAAAACAATGCAGGGCAAATTGGAATGGGTGAATACGGGACTTCACGTTTTTTAGTGAGTTCGAATGAGGGAAATCATTTTTTCCATGAATTTTCTACCTTCTGCCTCACGGAATAAATTGGTAATCCCCGTTAAGTCTTTATAATAAGGATCTACACGCATGTAGGTGTGGTAGAGGGCAATGATGCGTGACTCATCAATGCTTTCAAACCCATTTTCATCTTTAGCAATATAGGGCTCTAAGTGTAAATAGCCATCCATGATGAGGACATCCTTATGACCAAATTTTCCATTGTGGCCAATAATTTCTCCTGTTTTCTTATCTAAAACGGGGACGAAGCGGCCATCTTTATTGAAGCGGCTGTCGATGGTCCAAGAACAGGTAATAGTCATCATTTCTTTGGCTACTTTTCCTTCGGGAGTGTTGAGCGTCACTGTAACTAAATTTCGTTTGCCTTCATTAAAATCGCTATAGTCGACAGTCATGTCTGCCATGTGTAGGCGCCCAAACAAAATGTCTTCGTGAGGCTTTGTTTTTATTTTTCTGGCGCTTAATTCTTCTGGTGTGAGGACATGAGAAAATAAAAAGTACTCCGGTAATAGAGAACGATAGTTGTTTCGTTGGGAGAATAAATCATAGATTGCATAAAGGGAGCTATTATTAATGAGAGCGAGCCCTTCAATTTCATCTGTTTGAAGATCACTTCGAGTGGGATAGGTACGAATGACTGTAGCTCTAATTTTGTCCATTTCTTCTTTGGTAAGCTCTCGTCCCAGTTCTTTTTTCGTTTCTTCCAGGGCTTTTTGAATCTTACGTTTTTGTCCTCCTAGGGTATAGCCGACCTCAAGTCTTGCTTCCCGGGTTCCTTCTTCTTTTAATTTTCTTTCTTCAGGGGTGAGATCTTCATCTGGGACATCTGGATCGAGGCCTCGATCTTCCCACTTTTCTTTCATGATGCGTTGAACTTCTTGTGTCGCCCATGTGGATTCTGGAAAGGTTCCGCCGCTGGCTTTTTTGTTGCCATATCGAAACACGGCAATCACACCTGCTTCTAAATCTTTTCGTGTGACAAACCCTTGAGATCGACCAGCATCAATTTTATCTTCTAAATACAGCTGATCTCTCAAAAGACTGGTTTGAAAAAAATCATCGAGTTGTTCTTTGACCAGATTGGGGCCTAGTGGGAGAGGCTCTTTGGTTTGGGCTTGAGCCGCAAAGATGCTGAGTACAAAAATAACAAAGGTTAGGAATAAGAGTTGAAGTTCTCTGAATCTAATTTCAGTCATGGGGTGCCTCCTTGATTTTCTTGGCCATTTACGATTAAAAGTTTGATGAGGAGTCTTAAAGAATCCTCTAGCTGTCCGCTCTCAATCAGTTGTTTCATGAACTGGTGTGTAGAGCGAAATGTCTCTTGGTCTAGCATTTGTTTCATGGTGTTTAAAAAGGGCCTCATTTCATCTCGTTTTATCATTTGAGTCAAGATGCTTTCTGAATGGCTCAATGCCTCGTATTTTAGAAAAAATGATTTTAGACGTTGAATGGTTTCTGGAGTTAAAAATTGAGCCAGATGATTTAAAAATCGCTCGAATTCCTGAGGGTAGTTTTGGGAAATCTTTTCAAGAGTTTTGATCAAAGGGTCGATCGCTCTTTTTTGAAAGGGGCCTTCAGATTGGAGTAAGAATTTGATGAATTGATTGGTTGTTTCAGCAGCTTGGCTATCGGGATTTCCAAAGGTGGCCATCAGATGAAGTGTATTTTTAAAAAATCCACTTTCAAGCATGGGAATGAGAAGGGTAGAGAGCTGTGTCATAAGCTCTTTGGCTTCATGATCGGCATCTCTATGGTTTTCTTCAGCATCGAGATAGAAGTTTCCTGAGTGAAGAAGTTGCATGAAATTTAAAATGCGTTCTTCTTGATTGGCGCTTCCAATTTTTTCAAGCATGGGTAAAAGAAGTTCTTGAATATCCCAGAGCCGACTTTCTGTGAGGAGTAGCCTTTCAATAGCTTGGTAGGATTGTACAAATGACATGATGGAAATACGATCTTTAAGGGGAACTTCTTTGCCCATAAAATATAAAATGGGATCAACCGTGTGATGGAGCCAGGTGGAATCTGCAATAGAATCTTCTTCGATGGAGCGCATGAAGTCTTCTACGGGACGATTAAAGTCATGAAACTCTTTAAGCCGTGTGACCATTTGCTCAATGAGAGAATGTAGGCTCTCATTTTTAAGATTGAGCATCGCTTGCATCGTCAAGAGGCTGATGCTCTTTGAGCTCTTTATAGCGCTCAAAAGATCATAGGCAGTCGAACCCAACAAAAGAGGATAGTGGTTGATGAAGTGAATGGCATTTTTAATCTCTTGATTTAAGAAAGTGCGATAATCATTGACCAGAGGAGGCAAAGTTTCTTTTTGAAAGCTTCGTCTGAATTCTCTGAGCTGTTTTTGGAGTTCATCTTCTGAGAGGGGAGGCTCTTGAGTTCTTAACCTTTCTTCCTCTTTGTTGCTGGCTCGACGAAGTGTTTCTGTTTTATAAATTTTAATAAATACAGAATACATGTTTTGCCCATCTTCTGTGGTGTAGAAGTTAAATTTTTCTTCATCTGAAAGGGGGTGAAAGTCAGGTTCTGCGAGTTCTTGATGTGCAAAGTTGATGTAGATGCGATAGGTCGTCATTCGTCGAGCGGCTGGGGCATCGGGGCCTAGTTTGGGATGAGCATCGAGGGAAGCCTTTACGTCTTGTAGGAACTTATCTAGAGAGTTTAAAATATTTCTATTTTCTCCGGTTTCATCTCCCACAAACCCACGATGAAAACTAGAGGTGAGTTTTACAATGGCGATGAGATC
>JACPSU010000052.1 GCA_016193105.1 Deltaproteobacteria bacterium
CACTCAAAAAGCAGAAATTGGGGGACACAAAGTATATCTGAGAACCGGAGAATACGAAGATGGAACGTTGGGAGAAATTTTCTTAGACATGCATAAAGAAGGGGCTGCCTTTAGAAGCCTTATGAACTGCTTTGCCATTGCTATCTCTACGGGGCTTCAATATGGCGTTCCTCTCGAAGAATTTGTGCATCAGTTTTCTTTCACGCGCTTTGAACCCAATGGGGTCGTCCAACATCACGATCATATTAAAATGGCCACCAGCATCGTCGATTACATCTTTAGAGAACTGGCCATGACCTATCTGGGACGTTACGATTTAGTTCACGTTCCTCCGCAAGATAAAGAACAAGTTCGTCTAAAGAAAAAACCTTTGAATCAGCGACCCTTCTTCTTCATCCCCCAGGCCACAGATGACGGCGCAGCCCACCCGAATGGGCATGACGCTCTCCATGTCGACGGCCGCACCGTCGCCCAACTTCAAGGCTATGAAGGAGACTCGTGCCGAGAGTGCGGACAATTTACAATGGTTAGAAATGGCGCTTGCCTCAAATGTAATTCATGTGGAGCCACCTCAGGATGTTCTTGATTGATCTCATAAAATCGTGTACACAGATGCCCCGACTCGTAGGAGAAACCACTATTTGAAGTTTCCACAATTAGTAGTTTATGCCTTCATGACTGCCCTTCTTTGTGGGCAACTACCTGTATTTGCTCAGGAAAAAGACCCCTTTCATATTGCAGGCCAACACTGGGGCAAGGAGTCCCCAAATTCATATCCACACGTAGGCCGCATCTGGAATGAAAAAGATCTCATTGCCCGGCAAGAAAACACCCAAATTCTTTATCGTATTTTAGCTCAGGCAGAAGAAGGGGTCACAATTCTTAATGCCAAAACGCAAGAGTTCCATACTCTTCCTGTTGCTAGTCAAAATATTTCACTTTCTAAAAATTATATTTTTATGACGAGCCTCAAAGAATCAGGCTTTTTTGTTTTGCGGCTGATGGATCTTTACCAATTTGGATTTCATTCGCCCATTCCTCTCTTTTTTATTCCTCTCGATCCTGAGCTGGGAACTTTAGAAGAGATCGTTCCCAAGCATAATGAAAATCTCCAAGAAGAAACTCTACTTTTAAAATCGACCCAAAAATATTCCGAAATCATTCAAATGGATTTCAATGATGTTCGAGATATCATGAAGGCTCAACTCATCTCGTTAGCGGTCACACAAGCTGTCACAGGCTCCCAGTCTTCAGAACTAGCCCTCTTAGTCAATGATCTTAAAAAAGAGCTCGAGCAGTTTTATGAAGATCTTCATCAAGACTTAGAACGATTACGCCAAACCCAGCATCTCATCCCCAAAGAATTAGAAGCCTTAAATTGGGAGAAAAGTACGGTTGAAGAGCTCTCTCAAACCCTTGCTAAAGTTGAAGACTATTCAGAACTTCAAGAACTCAAACTGCGATATGCCCAAAGATTTTCCATTCTCGTGGAAGCTTTTGATGAAAAATATACAGCGCTTGTCCACAATGTAGAATTTTCGTTTGTAGCCCCGATGGAAGGGGCACCGATACAGCTTGCATCTCTTGAAAGTTCTCTGGCTCAAGAAATTACAGCCGCCAAGGAAGATGAGACACGTTACGCCCTTCAATGGATTGGGGGAATTACTGTCGGAGCTGCTTTTGTTACGCTGGTCTTACATAAACTCTTCAAACAACCTTTCTCTGTTTTAGCTGAAAAGTATTGCTACTTTCACAATAAAAATACTTCTTGGGTGGGATATCTTTTGAAAAAACTTATTTCTTCTGGAACAGTTTCGGAATCTCCCTCGGTAGCCAAAACCTTAAAAACACTTCTACCGGCCGAAGAAGGACTCTTTAAATTTAAAGCCACAGGAGCATATTTCAAACGCTCTTTTGCACAACTGGGAGGAGATACCGCTACGGTTGTTGCCACAGAGCTCCTCTTTCGACCTCTTCAACCGGGCTGGAGAAGCCCTGCCGATGTCATGATGGAAGTGGTAACCGGAACAGAAAGAGAAAGGCTCAGCAGCGATCATGCCATTTTAATCAATGAACCTTTTGATGAAAAACACTCTCTGTGGCTTCAAAAAAACTTCTTGGAACGCATTGTTGGAAACCAAATTTTAGGAACAATTAATACGGCTGTAAATCTTCAGTTCTTAGAAAAAGAATATAACGCTATTTTACAATATTATGTCACAGAGTCTGGGGTAGAACATCTTGTAGCTTCTCAACCTCGAAGAAGAGGAGGAGATTTGGCCTTTACACGATTTAACGACAAACAAAAACGTGAACTTGCCTATCTGATCCATGGAGATCTTAAAGAAATCCAAGATGAACTCACCACAAAAATTCAAAAGCTAAATCTTGCCTCTGCTCCCAAAACGCCCCCTACACTTGTATCTTTAGACATAGAACAAAATGTAGCCCGATTTAAAACTAAATGGACAGAGCATATTGAAACCTTATCCGGTTCTTCCTCTAGTCCTTCCGCCAAAGCTGAGCTAGAAGCTCTCTTAGAAACCAAGGTCCGTGCCACCTACCAGGCCACTTTAAATACAATGAACCTCACCCCCCAAAGAATTGGATTTGTTCAAAAATGCCTATTGGCCTTTAATAAAGCAGCCATTTGGTCCCTCTCTAGAGTCTTTGGAGAAAAATTAGCCACCAAAACATGGGGAATTTGGACCAGCATGAATGAGCCTTATTTGTGGAATGCCATTATGATGCATTCCATGACGCGAGGAAGTTTTAATGCCACTCAGTATATTTATAGACGGTGCACTTCTTTGACATTCACCACTCCATTTTGGATTGCAAGCTATCAGGCTCTAAGAAATCGCGGCATGATTCGGACCGATCGCCAAGAATTTCTTTTTGGCATTGGTTATGGATTTGTGACGAACCTCGTCACACACTACATTTTTGTCTATGGATATGAAAAATATCTGGTAGGGACTACGTTTGATTTAGAATCTTCAAAATTGTTTAGCCGCCACCAAGATCTTCCGGAGGATTCAACAAACGTTCACAAGCGCTAATCTTCGCCCTCAAGGATGCTTTGGCTTGATCATACTTCTTATGTAAAAAATTCCACGATCTTTTTGAAGTTAAAAGCCACATGCCTTGGTTAAAGGCAATAAAATATCCCGTCCATTTGAGGAGATTGGCATTGCTTAAATGATCATTATCAAGACTATTCACCGTAAGAATGACCCCCAGATAAGTGGTCAGAAAAGCGGTAAACCACGTCGCAGTCCACTGAATAGCCCCATTTTGTTTTGTTGCAAACGGAGGATTGATACGAGCATGCTCGACCAAAGCTTCGGGCTCTAAACCTTCAAGCTGAGCTATTTCTTCAGCAGGCACATTTGCTTCCTTATAAAAACCTATGATGGCTTGTCTTCCTTGCTTTATCAAATTTGGATCGCCGAGCTCACCCCCTTTTCGGATGGAAGCTAGATGCCCTTTCAATTCCTCTACTTTATCTTCAATCCGAGGGACATCTGTATAATTACCAGCTTGAAGAAGATACCACACCCATCCAATATAGATGGAAGACCCCATGATCGAAAGCCACCATCCTCGAAGAGCTTCTTCAGGACTTTGTTCCGCAATTAAAACCCGAGTAATAAACAATAAAATAAAACTTGCCTGAATCGTTGTGATTTGCCTTATAAAATTCTTCTGAAAAACTTCTCCCAACTCGGATTTTCTGAAATCAAAAAGGCCTTTTAACCAGTGTAGACCTGCCACGGCCACCCCTTCTGTTTGCTCTGTAATATTAAGAGAAAAATTTGCCTCAGGCGCATATCTTCTTTCAACCACCTCTGGCTTTTTAAAATAAACGAGCATCTGCCTAGCTCCTGCATGACAAAAATGAATCCAGGTATTCACAATCAGGTCATAGAGGTGTCCAGGACTTGACCATAATGTTCCATTAGGATCTGCAGCTAAATCTTTGGGCTTTCCTAAATTGGCTCGAGGCCCCCACAAAGAAGGATACCCCACAACCACCGCATGATCAGTTACAAATTCCATCTTGATCTGATTGGCAATGGGTGGAGTAGCATACCCTCTGGTTAAGAGCTCATAATCTTGGACACCAAAATTAGCCAATCCACTTAAAACTCCTTTGGATATATCCATAAACCGTTTTTTAAGTCGCATCAAAGCTTGGGCAACTTGTCCTCGACTTCGAACTTCTGCCGCCACTCGTTGGGCTTCTTCATACGTTTCAATCAAAGTTTCGGGATCTGCTTGTTCTAAGAGAGATTGGGTTTGGGTCAATGAATGAGAAAGAGCCTCTGTTACAAGATCCCACTCCCGCTGTTTTTTTGGATCCTTTAAAATAGTTGCAATATCCTCAGGCGCTATATCTCCTGAAAGAACAGCTAAAATCGTAGCAGGGTCGACATTGGTTTCTTCACTCACGGTGAGAAGTGCAAGATTTCGAGCCATGGCATTCACTCTGTTTTTATTTAGTACAAGATCACTTAAAGCTTGGCGTTTTTCATGGAGAGTTTGGCGATCCGCCAGAGGAGAATTCAGCCCAATAGCACCTGCCTCAGGTTGATTAGGGTTTTGCGATAAAGGATTCATCTTTGCCCGCAAAGCCGCTAAAAAATTGGGTTGTCGCAAAACACGATCACTCATCCAATGAAAGGCTGGAAGAATGATCCTCCCATAGTAGCGCATGCCGATGCTCACATTTCTTTGCCACGTGGTCAAGGGTCTCCAGCTATTGGCACGAGCTTCTAACCAAAGACTTATTTTTTGGGCTTTGGCTCCAGGAAGCTTTCCAATGAGCTGCGACAAACGATCCATCACAGGAACTGAAGCAATTCCAATCAAATTGCATAGGGGAATAAATGCGAGAAGCGAAACAATACTCAGGATTAAAGGCCGACGATATTCGGCATCTTTTAAAACAGAAGGAACCCAGTTTGCCCACGCATAATTTACAGTATCTACAATAGGCGCCACCTCTGCAATGTATCCTCCAGCTAGAGCTGCACTCCCTGCAGCAATCCCTCCTAAAATTTTCAAAGTTTTTGGTTTGGGCATCAATCGAGACAAACGATGTAAAAACCCGTTTTGAACAGCCTTCTCTTTCTCAACCACAACTGAAGGATTAGACAATTCCTGCCAAGACCCTCCCAAATCTTGGGCTTCGAGTTGGGCCTTTAAACTCTCAGCCTCTTTTTCTGGACCCTTTTCAATCTCAAGAATGGCTTGCGCTCGATCTCTTAATGTCTCAAAACTTTTTGCCCACGATTCTAATGTCATTTGGTCAACTTCACGACCTTCTAATTTTTTGTTTTTCTTGGCACGATCTAAAAATGCTTGGATCGCCTCCCTACTAAATGCACTGAAGGCTTTTCGTGCCACAGGGGTCATCGCATCTTGAACTGCGGTCAAATCTCCTTCGGCCTCTTCTTGTTCAATCAGTTTAATGATCTCTTGGAGTGTTGATTGAGGAACTTCCGATGGATTTGCGATCATTCCAAGCCAGGCCAAAATAATTTTGGCGCGTGCAATTTGCATATGGGTCACAGATCTTGAAAAAACGCCGAGCAGATGTCTTCCAGAAGCATCTTCTTTATAGACAACTAAATCTCCGGCGGAATAAATAAGCTCGTCTTTTCCATTTACATGCTCTTTCGGTAATACCACCTGGTGATGCTGGGGATGAGAAGGATCCATTTCAGCAAACGGGGCTAACCCTCGGGTAAGAAAAGTTAGTTTGCCCCCCCCCTCTAAATTCAAAGGCTTTAGAGGTGTCCACAGGTTTTGAAAAAATGGAATGGGGGCTCGAAAAAGAGCCTGAGTTCTTCCAAAGGCCATATCTGCAGCATGAATACGCCCACGGTTGTCGAAGATATATAAAAGTTCTCTATCCCTCGCTGTAGCAATCGCATCCATCTTAGGAACCACATGACGCGCCACGACTTCTGTCGCATTAATGGCTTCAATCACAAGATCGCCATTTTCTTGAGAGACAACACGAAGATCATCATAGGCAATATAGGGGAGCTCGATATTGAGTTGATCCAAAGGATAGACTTGAATCACTTCTCCATTTTTTACCATTTCCAACCGTTGCCCTGCCAAACCAAAAACATCGCGCTGCTCTCTTGGCAAATCAGACGTTCGCCCCTCTTCAATCGCGCGCGCCCCTTCTTCTACTCGTGTTATATCTGCTTGAACTTCTGGCGTTTGCGCAGTAGCAGAAAGTTCATCATCTAAAATCGATAGAGGCCATGGGGCTTCTTTATAGGTATCCCCATCGCCTGCATAAAGAGAAGGGACAATAACACCGATGGAAAGCTGAAAAATCAGTGCCCAGATGAGAAAGACTTTAAAAACGATATTTTTTTGTTTCATCCTTAAAAAAACGCTTTCTTTATCTATAACAACCCTGTGCCATACTCAATAAATAAATGGCCCTTTATATAAATAAATTTACCTCACATATTTTTTACGTTCTTCTTGAAGGGACTGAAGATACGCTTGCAAACGCACAACCCTTTCAGGATCAGTTTCAGTTTGAAGATCCACGGTGATTAAACTTATTTTTAGATCAATATCTTTAACGACCGCGCTATCTTCTAAATAAATTTCCTCCGGTTGAATGAGCTCTTCGGGGCGTTCTTCAAGATATCGATCAACCATACAAAAAAGAGTGGTCACTAAAATGAGCTTTGCATTTTTCCACCAATATTGAAATTTGTGAGACCTCCTCAATCCTTTTAAAGCCTGAGACTCTAAAATTTCTTCTAAAGGAAGACTCTCAGCCAAAGGATCTTTGGAGAAAATATCAAAGGCTGTCCCTTGAAAAGCATTTTGATACCCCTCTAAAAGTGCCAATTGCCGTTTGAGTTCCCCCAGTTTTCCAATTTCCCAATCTAAAAGACGACGAATGCGTCCCCCCTCTTCTAATACTCTAATCTGGTCCATTAAAAATTTTTGATACGAAACATATTCTAAAACCCCACTCGTCTCTAAAGACTTTATACTCAGTAACCTCAGCAGTTGAGATTTGACATCAGAGGTCACTTTGTCTCTGGCATAGCTTGCTGGAAGGCCATGCCAAAAGCCGGCAGCCCTTTGATCTGGTTGAATTGCATTTAAAATAGCTGTTGAAAAATTAGCATTCATCACGGGAAATAAATCTCTAGACTGGGCAGGTAAAATCACCCCTCGAATTCGATCAAAAAAATACTGAACTTCTTTAGGTCGACGAATCCAAAACTCAATGGCCAACGCTTGTCTAAAATAGAGTTGGTCGATAGCCCCTGCTAAAACTAAATCTTCGACAGGATTAAAAAAAGAGTGGTACGCCACAAGCTCTTCTGGCAAAAGACGAAGACCTTGCTGAGCTTTTGCAGCTAATTCTTCTGTCCACGCTTTTGGGTTTTGGGATTTTTCTAAAAGAATATTTAAAACTTCTTCTTGGTTCGCTTTTGTTCCTCGAGTCACCATCGCCTGTGCTTTTTCCCAAATAGGACGAAACAGGCTTTCCGATACAGCCCCACCTGAAATCTCTGTTAAAAATTGTCGACTGATAATCGTTCGCGCCATTGTTAACGAAGATTGCGAAGATTCAAGGGCACGGGCCACTATTTCTTTTTGTGGAATATCATCCGTATATCGAACCAAAGAAGCTAAATTCTTAGGAATTAAACGCCACTCCAGCTCCCGAGCCATCTGAGTTTCACTCATCCCTTCCATGAGATAGGCCACACGGTTTCCAATTTTTGGACTTGCTTCCTCAATCACCCACTCAGCACACCCTGAAAGTTTTAAAACTTGGCGAATACTTCGTTCCGCCGCTTGTTTAACCACAGGATTTGCCCAGCTATTAAGACTTAAAACAAAAAAACAAAAAATGAATGTAAAAAGACGTTTCCCCATAATTGAATTGAACGCTATTTAAGCAATTTAGATGCCAAGACCAAAAATAAGAAAGTCTATGGGATTTCAATAAGTTAAGGATATTGCTGATCATTTTTAAACGTACATCTTTTAATCAACGTTTAATTGTTCTACAGAAAAAAGGGGCTAAAACGATAAAAGAGACTTTTATAACTCTTCAATATTATTCATGAATAAAGCAGGCCCTGTCTAAGAATTGAACTGGCACACTGTGTGCATAGTGTCATTCCGAGAACAAAGTGCGAGGAATCTCGAGATCCTTCGCTTCGCTCAGGATGACAAGGGGGAAACATGGGTTTTAAAAAGTTTTTCGTCTATCTTATTATCACTGCTTTCATTTCTAATCAGGTGGCTTGGGCAAGCGGAGCTCCACTGAAAAAAGATGCTACGGCCGCCAAAGAAAATGGCTTCTCTTTGAATGGCCAAACATGGGGAAGCATTGAAATGCCCTCTCGCACGATCGATGATGCAACCTTTGTTATTGAACATGATGACCAAAAAAAGTTTTATAAAATTTTAGCCCATGCTGAAGAAGGCTTAACGCTGATTGATCTTCTAAATGATCAAAAACATCACATAAACATTCCTGCCATTAAAGTTTCTATCTCTAAACACTGTTTATTTATTGTTGCTCCCCAAGGGACAACCACGGGATTTCATGTCATACGGCTCATCGATATTGAAGCCTTTGCTTTTAAAACTGCAATTCCTTCTTTCTTTATTCCAACAGATTCAAGCCTAGGACATGTAAAAGAAGTCGTTGCAAGACACTCTGATCTCACAGGAGAAATTCAAGAAGAGTCTCTTCTCATGAAGACTGACAATCCAGATAGTAGTGTCACTGAGATGTCTTACCAAGACGTTCAAGAAATTATTCAAATTGAGCTCATTTACTTGGCCATGGAACAAGCGATTAAACATCCAGGCTTTAAAGAACTCGATGGCCTCATTGCTTCAATAAAGAAAGATTTTGAATCTTTTTATGAAGATTTCTATGCAGATCTCAAAGCGATTGGAGGCGAAGATGCTACAAAACTTTTAACGCCTCAATTAAAAGAGCTCAATTGGGAATCCTCTACACCTGAAGCATTGGCTCAAGCCCTAGCCACAACAGATGATAATTCTGAATTAATGACTCTGAAACTCAACTATGCCAAGCGGCTTTCCAATATCATTCTTTCTTTTTCAGAATCGTATGAAAGCTTAATGGATAAAATAGATCTTTCTTCTGTCCCCATTACAACTGCAGATCAAGCTGAAGCTATTTCTTCCGAAGGAGAGGAAAGTGTAAAAGATAAAATATTAAATGCCCCACTAGATGCTCTCAACGTCACAGGCCAATTTTTTAAAGATGTTGGAACTGAGCTTGAAGATATGGGAACTCCTTCCAATCCTGAAGAAGGCCGACAAGCTACGTTAATCATTTATGAATCCATGGCTGTTCTTCTTTTTGTCACCTTAGTTCTTCCTAAAATGCTTAAAAAACCATTTTCAACCATGGCTGGAGAATATAGTGCTTGGCATTATCGTATTCTCAATAAATCTTGGCTCAGAGCCATTGTAAATAAAATTAATCCTGAATACTTAAAAACAAGTGAGAGTGCCTTTGCAAAAGTAGTCAATAAACTGGGCCCTCAAGAGAAAAAATTTCTAGGGATCATAGGAACAGGGGACCAATGGAGACGTTCTTTTGCTCAAGTTTCTGCCGATACATTGACTGTGATTGGGGCTGAAGTTTTAGCCAGACCTCTTTTTCAAGGGTGGAAAAGTCCAGGAGAGCTTCTTTTTGGATGGGATCCCAGTCCTTCAGACCAAGCTATTTTCATTAATGAACCCTTTGATGAAAAACATTCTATCTGGGTTCAAAAAAATGTGATCTACCATGTGTTATCCAACCAAATTATTGGGACCATTGGAAATGTCGCACAATTAGGAGTGATTGAAAAACAATATAACGACATTGTGGCAAACTACCTCAAAAATACTGATCTCGAGGTCGCACTCAAACTTCAAGAGCTCCCTATTAACGAACAAGAAAAAGTGAGACGAAAAATTGCAACCACTATTGGAGATGACCTCAAAAAACTGGAAAAGGAAATTGCAGTGAGAGCCAAACAAAAACTTGCTGCCGGAGCAGCTCAAACCTTAACAGTAGAATCTTTAGAAATACGCGGAGCTTTGAAAGAGCTCGTCGTAAAATGGGCTGGCGATCTTGAAAAAATTGGAGGGAGTGGGCATAAACTTTCCCAAGGGGAATTGTTAGGAATTTGTAAGGCAACACTCCTTACTCCTCTAGAAAAAAGTACTCAAAAAGCTTTAGAAGAGTTTTTGAAAAAAGCTCCTACAAAGCCCGGAGTTCTCAAAAAATGCACTTTGGCATTTGGAATGGCGATCAAATCTTCCATGACCGTAGTTTTTGGCGAACGCTTTGCTCAAGGCACAGCTAATTTAGCCAAAAAGTCATGGGATAACTGGATCTATATTTTTGAACCAGGCTTCTGGAATGGTATTGTCATGCAAACTGCTTTTAGAAGTGGAAGCTGGAGTCCTAGCTACTTTATTTTTAATCGCTTAGTATCTCTCTTTTTCTTATGTCCTTTCTACATTGGAACCTATGAAGCGGCTAAAAATAGATTTGGACTTCACTCGAGCAAAGCCGAATTTGCCTATGGACTTGCCTATGGACTCGTTACCAGCACTGTATACAATTATCTTTTCGTCTATGGATATGAAAAACCTGTCAAAGGAACCATGTTTGATATCGAAATCCCGATTCTTAAATACCTTGTTGGAGCTAAAGATGCAGTGAAAAATACGATTATTGGAGAAAAGAAGGAGCGCAATGAGTGAATTTTCTAAATACACTCTTATTGTCTTTGTTCTTCTACTTAGTTGGGGAACGTGTGTCTCAGGTTTAGCTCAAACTCGTTTAGAGCTCCAAGATCCGAAGGTCTATACTTTAGCCCTTTGGAATGATTTCCTTCAAAAAGAAGGGATGGCTGCTCAGGTTGAGCAAGTCACGCAGTCAGCGCTTGAGCTTCTAAAGAAAAATAACCTTTCTCATGTCAAAATAACGATCTCACAAACTCCTAACGATCACTTGACAGACGATGGACATGTCGCTCTTTCTTTTACAGCTTTTATAGAAGAGGATGCTCCTCTTGTCATAGCTAAACGCATCACTCATCTTTTTGGAATTCATTTAAATAGTCCACCCAAATCTCCTTCCTGGGAAGCTCAAGTCGACTACGGTGAAAAACTCAGAGGCAAAAAACATCTTCGTCTGGAAGATTTCATCAGCACCAAAGAATTTAAAGAACATTCTTTGCGATTTAGGATCTTAGAAAATCAAGATGGACTTATTGTTCCTGTTGAAAAAGAGCCAGCCCTATTGGCGTTCTTAGAAGGAAATCACCAAAATGATCCTATTGAAGAAGTTCCTTTGGGTAGACTTTTAAATTCAATTGAACTCCAAATCACAGGAAGCTTGATTAAAGATATCAAATTCAACGAGCTAGATAATGAACGTACGATGATGATTGGGAAATGCCTCACAAGTTTTTTAATCTGGAGTCTTTTTGACCAACGATTAAAACTTATTAAAAATGGCTGGCTTAGAAAACCCGCACGAATTTTAACATTCATTGGAGGATTTTTCGTCATTGATGGAGCCATTGATGGCGCTGTAGAAGCCTCTGGATTAGACGCTAATGTTAGAAATCTTGAAGAACGCGCCAAGTATGAAAACGTACTCCTCTTTTTAACCAAAAGCCTTGAAGAAGCAAAGCTAGGTGTTTTGAACACAGAACAATTTAGAAGAGATTTTTGTACAAAGCTTGGATTAGATTTGGATACGGTCAACGACCTTCATCTCTTTGATGAAGAAGCTGAATGGGCTGCAGAAATCTCAGGAAAATTGACAGAGTATTATAGTAAAAAAACAAAGGCCCTTAAAAACTACTTAGAGAAGGTTGAGAGTTGGCTCGATCGTATTGCCAGGGCAAAAAAAATAAAAGATCCTGGAACGGGACTTTTTTCTTATGAACTCCCTCCTAGAACGCCCTCTCAGCTTGAACAGGCTTCAGATACTGTTTTTAAAGGGGGAGCTCTCGTCATGGCTGGAGAGTATGCCTATACCAAACTCTATAAAATGAAACGGCTGCTCTATTCTGGGCGACTATTCGGAGGGGTAGCTCTTTCTGCCTTAACGATTAATTATCTCTTGGGCGTTTCAGCTCAAGAATCCATCACTTTACCTGAAGATCAAAAAATGAAGTTAGAATCTGAGCTCCTAGCGCTTCAAAAGCGCCTCCCTCAGTTGATCCATACTTACGAGCTCTTATCTCAAAAAATCTAGTTGACAGTTGTTTTCGATATTGATAATCACTTTCAATATCGATGGACCTAAAAACACTTCTTTCAACCAAGGGACTAAAATCTACCAAACAAAGAGATGTCATCATTCAAGAATTTTTGAAACTCAAAGAGCATGTAAATATAGATGCCCTCTATCAAAAAGTGAAAGCCAAGCATCCTACGATTGGCTATGCCACTGTCTATCGCACAATGAAGCTTTTGAAAGAATGCGGCATGGCTTCTGAACGCCATTTTGGAACTCGCCAGGCCTTATATGAGCCGCACCACGAGACGGCACATCATGATCATTTAATCTGTGTAAAATGTAATAAAATTATAGAATTTGAAAATGAAAAAATTGAAAAACTTCAAGATGTCATTGCCAAAAAATATGGATTTCGTTTGGAAAGTCATAAACACGAACTCTACGGGACCTGTTCTCAGTGTAAAAAATAACAATGAAACTTCTAAACCCCCTCTTTCTTTTCTTTTTTCTTATTTCCATATCGCTCGGACATACCGCACCTCAAGAACACTCCCCTCGATTCTTAGTTCATCTTTTGGATTATCTGGCCCAAGATTATGGGGCTGCCGTCTCTGATGGCAAGATCATCAATAAATATGAATACGAAGAGCAAATAGAATTTATTGATGCAGCGCTTGAAACACAATCTCATTTATCCATAAAGGAGATTGGCACCCAACTTCAAGAATTAAAAACGCTCATCCAAAATAAAGCAGCCCATGAAAAAGTTTCTGAACTCTGTCGAAAGATTCAATCTCAAGTTATTGAAATCACAAAATTAGAAGTCGCCCCAACTAAATGGCCCAATTTAAATCGAGGAAAGCATATCTTTGAACAAAATTGCATGAGCTGCCATGGCCAAAAAGGCCATGGAGATGGCCCCTTAGCCCAAAATCTAAATCCCAAGCCCTCTAATTTTCAAGATACAGAGTACATGAAAAATGTGAGCCCTTTTAAAGCCTTCAATACTATTCGGTTAGGCGTTCCTGGAACAGCGATGACCGCCTTTCATAGCCTCTCAGATAAAGATGTCTGGGATTTGGCTTTTTATGTTGTTTCTTTAAGATATCCAGCAAAAAACAATTCAACGATCGATGAAACCTTACTCAGTAAAGTAGCTAGCTCTTCAGATGAAGTACTCCTGAAAGATTTTGAGGGCTCTTTAGAAAATATTTCAGCTTTAAGAACTCACTCCGGAAAAGAAAATGTCTCAGATGTTCTTCTCATTGCTAAAGAAAATTTAAATAAAGCCTTTGAAGATTATAAATCTGGCCAAGTCGATACAGCTCGTAAAAAAGCATTGGTAGCTTACCTTGAAGGAGTAGAGCCTGTGGAGCCTAGGCTTAAGGCCAACGATCCTCAATTTGTGATTGATCTTGAGATGAAAATGGCTGCGGCCAGACAAGCCATCGAATCTAAAAAAACATTTGAAGAAGTCCGTTTGACCATTCAAACCGCTCAAGACGCTCTCACTCAAGCTGCATCCATCTTAGAAAAAAAAGAAACTTCGGCCTGGTTTACTTTTTTAATGACCCTCGGAATTATCTTAAGGGAAGGATTTGAAGCGATTCTCATTATTATTGCTCTCTTAGGGGTTGTTCAAGCGACTGGATCCACTAAAGCTGCTCATTGGATCCATGGGGGATGGATTTTAGCACTTGTGAGTGGCGGAATCTTTTGGCTCTTTTCAGGATGGCTGATGACGATGAGTGGTGCAGGAATAGAGATTTTAGAAGCGGTTACTTCTCTTCTGGCTGTGATGGTCCTTCTTTATTTAGGATTTTGGCTCCACAACAAAACTGAAATTCACCGATGGAAATCCTTTATCCATGGAAAAGTTAAAAAAGCATTAGAAGGAAGCAATCTCTTGGGGCTTGCTTCACTTTCTTTTATTGCTGTTTTTCGAGAAGCCTTTGAAACCGTCCTCTTTTTAAGAGCGGTGTGGTTAGAAAGCGGGATGGCTTCTAAAACCACCCTAGCCCTTGGGACTCTGACCTCTTTTGCTTTGTTAGTCATTATGGCCATGGCACTTCTAAAATTTAGCACGCGCCTGCCGATTCGAAAACTTTTTGGTATTTCTTCATCCGTTATTTTAGTTCTAGCTGTCATTTTAACCGGCCAAGGCCTTCATGCATTTCAAGAAGCAGGACTTCTTTCGATTACAGCTTCTCCACTTAATCTTCGGTGGGATCTTATTGGATTTTATCCTACGCTTGAAACACTTCTGTCTCAGTTTGGAATGGTTATTTTGTGTGTAGGACTTTGGATCTACGGCAATCGCGCTTCTCACACTTAAAAGATTGACAGTGAATCACTTTCTATATTAGCCTTCTTCTTTGTGTTGTGTTATGAAAGTGTTCTTATCCTTATTCGTTGTGTTGTTTGTATATCCTTTCAATTCTAGCGAAGCCTCAATAGAATATCGCTCGATAGAGTGGACTTTTATCCCTTATTCATCCACATACCATGCCTTTAATACCGGCTACATATTTAAACGAATGTCCCCCTTTTTTGAAGAAACCTCCTGGATCAAATCTTCCATTTTAGAACAACTCAAAACAAAATCGACCATCGAACGATTTGATGAGGGACGACAAGCTCTATTTCCAAGCGCCCTTCCAATCGCATCCCTGATTAAAAAAACACATTATAGATTTGGGGAAGATCCCGGTGCAGGCCATTGTCACCTATGGACACAGGCTTCTTTAGATCCTTTTATCGCAAAACAACTTGAACAAACAGAGTCCATCATCTGTGGTGAATCGTTATTGACACAGGGTGAGATCAAAGAACTCTTTTCGGCTTTATATGATTACGGTAGTTCCGAAGGCGCCACACGCTATGGGCATCCTACGGGGGTAGAATTTTTAAGTGGATTTACTTATGAACTGAGGAAAAAACTAGGGGTAGACGATCTCAATGCAGATGATTTTCATTCAGTCATATATGAAGAATTAGCTCAAGGCCGAGGTGTCGCTATTGAGATTAAACCAACGTGGGCCTATGCAAACCACCCCATTTACCATATGGGCTCTACCTTTAAAACTGTAGCTCCCCATGAAGTTTTTCAATATATCAACCAAATTCCATTTACTCTATACTCAACGGATGACAAAAAACTGCAATCCATCATTCAAGAAACGCTTCTATTTGAGACTTTATTTAAAAAATATCTCAGGTATGAGTTTGTCTCAGCCCCATATGCCCATCTCTTTTTTGATGACCTAGAAACTCTCAGAAAAGAACAAAAACAATTAGAAGAAGAAATCAAAAAAACGTGGGCTCCTTACAGCAATTTTTTTAAAAACCTATTTTATGATTTAGATGGAATGCTCCATGATCTTTTAAAAGAACGTCAGAATCATATTCAAAACTATATTTTACCCGCACTCCAAAATGGAACGGTAAGTCTTAACCCAGAGTTGGTTATTCAACAGGTAACCTCTACGATCTCGTATGCCGATTATAATGATGACTATGCAAGCCCTAAAAATCATTCAAAAAATACCACGTATGATTATTTACTTTTTACAAAGAATAATATCCCTGTTGCCTCTGCATGGCTAACGCTGCCTGACCAACGTCCTGATTTTATATGGCTTATGAATCCATCTCATATTACAGAACCCCCTTTTGTGGGGGAACACCCCTATTCCATTGCCAGCAAAGACCTTTACCAAATGACTCAAAAATGTATCTCTGTTAACGTATCAAAGCCTCAGCCTTCTTTTTAAGTATCGTAAGGGCGTTTTCGACTTCAAGCCTCTTATGCTCAAATTCTTCCTCAGTTATATCTTTAGGTACATAAATGGGATCACTTAAAAAAATGACCCCCTTTGAAAAGGGATAAGGAATATACATCTGATCCCATGAAGAAAAAACATATTTCCACTTAAAACTGCCGGTTATCGTGATAATTGGTAGCCCTGTATTTTGTGCAAGCTTGATAATCCCGTTCTTAACAACATATTTAGGGCCGCGAGATCCATCAACAGCCAAAGCTCCATGGTAGCCATTTTGTACCCAAGGAATCATCTCCTCTAATGCCGGGCCTCCTCTTTTTGCTTGAGACCCTCTAACAACCTTAAAGCGCAGAGTATTTAAGAACTGTGTGATAATTTCACCATCGGTGCTGAGACTTGCCATGGTACATATTTTTAGTTTTCGTGTGCAAAAAATAGAAACTCCAGGAAGAATATCTTGATGCCAATGCGCATAAAGGATGGGATGCTCCCACACCTTCTCATTAAAAAAGACTACTCTTAGGCTTTTTCCATAGAGATAAATAAGGTAAGCACCTACAAAAGCCACTATTTTGGAAATAAAGTGTCTCATGATTTTTGGTCGGGGTGGCGGGATTCGGACCCACGACCTCTTCGTCCCGAACGAAGCGCGCTACCAGGCTGCGCCACACCCCGACTACATTGTCATCCCCCGGCTTGACCGGGGGATCCATTCTTATAGATTCCCGCTGAAGCCTGCCCTCGACACCGATCGGGGGCGGGAATGACAAAAAACTTAATATTTTTTTGAAAAATAGTCATTCAAAATTTGGGCATGGTCGAAGACTAAAGGGGGCAATGTCTCTCGAGTAAAAATTCCAATTTCCTTGGCATCATCACAGGCCTTGGGAATCCCGGTGGCTTTTGCAATATAGACAGCTGTCACGGTGTGATGTCTGGGATCACGCAAAGGTTCCGAATACGTATGAAATTGGCGAATGAGTTTTACATCTAAAGAGGTTTCTTCTTTGGCTTCTCGAATGGCCGTTTGTTCCAGAGACTCTCCATAGTCGACAAATCCTCCCGGAAGCGCCCATCCTAAGGGGGGATTTTTCCGTTCAATGAGAATAATTCCTACAGTTTTTGAGCCTTTCTCAAATTCAATTAAGATATCAACAGTAAGTTTAGGTTGTTTATACTCTACCATTTTATAAATATTTGTGCTCTTTGAGCCACTCCACCGTTTCTCGAACTCCAATAGATAAGGGGACTTGAGTTTTAAAATGAAGCTCTCGATCTGCTTTCTCTGAAGAACAGATCCAAGAAGATGCCGCAAGCTCAGGAAATTTTTTACTGGTCAGCATAATATCTTTCTTCGTAATGGAAACATAGGCATCTCCTATCCATGCCAATATCCTCACCAAAAGTTGCGGAACATAAATAAAATGGGGTGTTTTGGAAAAAGGCCTCGAAAGATGAGAAGCCAAACTTTCAAAAGAATAAAACTCTGGATTGGCCATAAAATAAGTTTGTCCTTTAGCTGCTTCGACTTGAGAAGCCCTATAAATACCCTCGACCAAATCTTTCACATAAACAATTGAAAAATAACGCTCATAAGGCTGAGGAACTAAAAAAATACCTCGCTTGGCAAATTTAAAAAAAGTTAAAAAATTAGAATCTCTGGGCCCATAAACAATGGGGGGACGAATAATCGTTAAAGGTAAGTTTGGAAATTTATCTTTGAGACGATGCTCTGCCTCAAGCTTACTTTTTCCATAGTCACTCACAGGATGACAGTCTGAATTTTCCGTTGGTTTTTGCGTTCCTTCACCAGGCCCTGCTGCTGCAACAGAGCTTACAAAAATAAAACGCTTTAAATGTGGCGCATATTTTTGAGCCGCTTCGGCTAGAAAAAGTGTTCCATCACAGTTGACAGAGAAAAATTTTTCACGCGTAGAGCCTTTAATGGCTCCCGCAATATGATAAATGATATCGATGTCTTTAACAGCTGCAGGTAAGGTTTCTTTTTGAGTGATGTCCCCAATGACAAACTCGACCGGTAAATGCTTAATCCATTTTAAGTCACTGGTCTTGCGAACCAAACAACGGACAGAAAACTTTTCTTTCAGGAGCTTTTCAACCAAAAAGCTTCCAATGAAGCCATGGCCACCTGTAACAAGCGCTCTCATAAACTACAAATTTCGCCTTTTACAAAAGACGTTCTACTTCTTAGGTAGGATTTTATACATGCCGGTACCGCACTTCGCACATTTGCCCTTCATCGCGGGACGGCCATTTTTCATCTTCACTTGTTTGGCGTCTTTCATTTCACTCTTTGCTTTACATTTTACGCAATATCCTATTTCTGCCATAAAACCTCCTCTTTTTGTTTTAAAGGCTTAAATGAATAAAAATAGTATAGTTTTTTGACTTTCCCATGTAAACAAAAAACTCCTATGCCTGATTGACGGGGGAAGTTCAGATGACTATAGTAACCCCATCTTGGACAAGGAAATCTCAGAGTTTGAAAAACACCTCCAATATGAACTTACTGTTTCTACCCACACGCTAAGAAATTACATGAGTGATATCAATCAGTTACATTCTTTTCTTAAGACTAATCCAAAGCTAAAAACATGGACAGACATTACCCCTTTTACTTTAAGAAGCTTTTTAGGAACCCTCTATCAAAAAAACACCAAAAGCTCTATTGCACGCAAACTCTCTTCCCTGAAACACTTTTTTCAATACCTTTCTAAAGAAAAAATCATTGCAAAAGATGTTTCAGAGCTCATTTCCATGACCAAACAAGAAAAGAAACTTCCCCAAATTTTAGAAGTCGAGGAAGTATTTCATTTATTAGAAACCCCAGATCCTTCCACCCCTGCTGGAAAAAGAGATCGTGCAATTTTAGAACTGCTCTATGCCACAGGAATTAGAGTCAGCGAACTTGTGGGGACAAACAGTGGTGATTTTGAATGGCAAGAACATCATCTGAAGGTCAGAGGCAAAGGTCGCAAAGAACGCATTGTCCCCTTTGGGGAAAAAGCGGCAACTGCTTTAAAAATTTATGAAGAATGCCGTCCATTTTTTTATAAGAAGAAAGAAAATCCTAAAGCCTTCTTTTTAAATCAGAAAACAGGAAGGCTTACATCCCGAAGTGTGGCACGCCTTATCGATAAATATATCATTTTATGTGGAAGTACTAAAAAAATAAGCCCCCATACGTTAAGACATTCCTTTGCAACTCATCTTCTATCCGCAGGGGCCAATCTTCGAGATATTCAAGAACTTCTAGGTCACGAAAGCTTATCAACCACCCAAAAATATACTCAAGTGAGCATTGCTCAACTTATGGAGGATTATGATAAATCACATCCAAAAGCATGACGTGGTGCGAAGTACCACCGTCATTGGAGTTCGACACAAAAACAAAATTGCTTTGGCAGCGGATGGACAAGTCACTCTGGGCCAAACCATCATGAAGCACCATGCTAAAAAAGTACGCCGCATTTATAAGGAAAAAGTGGTGGTGGGTTTTGCAGGAGCTACTGCAGATGCCATTACCCTTTTTGAAAAATTTGAGGGGAAACTGGAACATTACCATGGCAATCTCACACGCTCGGCTGTGGAACTTGCCAAAGACTGGAGAACCGATAAAACACTGCGACGTCTAGAAGCACTCCTCATTGCTGCAGATGACAAAACCCTTTTAGTCATTTCTGGCAGTGGCGATGTCATTGAACCAGACGATGGAGTTGCAGCGATTGGCTCTGGAGGCCCTTACGCGACAGCTGCCGCAAGAGCTCTCATTGAACACTCTAGTCTAAATGCCAAAGAAATTGCAGAAACATCATTGAAAATTGCTGGAAATATCTGTATCTATACAAATCAGAATATCACCTGTGAGGAAGTTTAAATGTTCACACCCCAAGAAATAGTTCAAGAGCTCGATAAATATATTGTTGGACAACACCAAGCCAAGCGTGCGGTAGCCATTGCGCTTCGAAACCGCTGGAGGCGCCAACAAGTTGACTCAGATCTCAAAGAAGAAATTACCCCTAAAAATATTATTATGATGGGCCCCACAGGGGTTGGAAAAACAGAAATTGCAAGACGCTTGGCTAAGCTTGCCGAGGCCCCTTTCTTGAAGATTGAAGCTTCAAAGTTTACGGAAGTCGGGTATGTCGGAAAAGATGTGGAATCAATGATTCGAGATCTCACAGAGCTCTCTGTCCGAATGACCAAAGAAGAAGAAAAAAAGAAAGTCTATGACAAAGCTAAAGAAAGAGCAGAAGAAAAAGTTTTAGATCTCCTTTTGCCTCCGATTGAAAGACGCATTGAAGAAACAAATCCCACTCGAGAAAAATTGCGAGAAATGCTCTATTCTGGAGCCCTCAATGACCGAGAAGTCACTTTAAAGCTAGAAGAAAAACCACAAGCTGGATTTCCCATGATGGTGGAAGTCATGACTCATCACGGAAATTCTGAAGATATTCAAAACCATTTGAAAGAAATGATGGGAAATTTTTTGCCTAAACGAGCTAAGCAAAAAAAATTAAAAATTCCAGAAGCTTTAAAAGTTTTGACCCAAGAAGAAGCCCAAAGGATGATTGATATGGACAAGGTCACAGAACTTGCTTTAAAGCGCGTCCAAGAATCTGGAATTATTTTTCTAGATGAAATTGATAAAGTCGCCAGCCGAGGCGCATCGAGTGGCCCAGACATTTCTAGAGAAGGGGTCCAAAGAGATCTCCTCCCGATCGTAGAAGGTTCCAATGTCTCAACTAAATATGGGATGGTCAAAACAGACCACATCCTTTTTATCGCTTCTGGTGCATTTCATATGACCAAGCCCTCGGATCTTCTCCCAGAACTTCAGGGACGGTTTCCCATTCGAGTGAAGCTTGATACGCTCACCAAAGAGGACTTTAAACGAATTCTCGTAGAGCCCAAAAATGCACTCACCAAGCAATATAGCGCGCTGATGAAAACAGAAGCGATTACTTTAGAATTTACCCAAGATGCTGTTGATGAAATCAGTGAAATTTCATCTCGCGTCAACGAACGCACAGAAAATATTGGAGCCCGAAGGCTTCACACCATTATGGAACGTCTCTTAGATCAGATTTCTTTTGATGCGCCTCAGTTGGCAGGAGAAAAAATTATCATCGACCGAGAATATATCCGTAAAAAATTAGCGGACATTGTGGAAGATGAGAATTTGAGTAGATATATCCTTTAAGCAACTTCTTCTTTATATCCGCAGTCCTTATCTAGACAAAAATGAACTGCACCTTCGGTTTTGGTAGTTTTCAGGACTAAAAACGGCGCCTTGCAGCTGGGACACGGTTTTTTCACAGGAGCATACCACGTTGCAAACTTACACTTGGGATAGTTAGAACAGCTGAAAAAAACTTTTCCGCCTCGTGATCTTTTCTCAACAATTTCTCCCCCACACCCTTTCAAAGGACAGGAGATTCCTAGGGTATAAGATTTTGTAAATTTGCAGTCTGGATATTTCGAACAGGCTAAAAAACGCCCAAAACGTCCCTGCTTCACCATCAAGGGACTGCTACATTTGTCACACTTTTCATCGGTGACCTCCTGAGCCTGAATTTCAACTTTTCCACTCTCAGAAATTGCAATCTCTTTGGTATTTTTGCATTCAGGATAAGAAGAGCATGCCAAAAATTTTCCTCTGCGCCCCCATTTCACAACCATAGGGCTCTTGCATTTATCGCAGATATGTTCTGTCTTCATTTCTTCTTTTTTAACATCACGCATTTGGAGCTTGGCTTTTTTTAACGTTTGACTAAAGGGCTCATAAAAATCTTTAAGCATTTTTACCCAATCGACTTTTCCTTCTTCTACCAAATCCAATTTTTCTTCCATTCCCGCTGTAAATTCTACATCCATAATTTCTGGAAAGCTTTTAACCAAAAGCTCTGTGACGAGCTGCCCTAGTTCTGTCGAATAAAATCGATTTTCTTTTTTCTCAACATACTCTCTGTCTTGAATAGCGGCTAAAATCGAGGCGTAAGTCGAAGGGCGGCCAATTCCATTTTCTTCGAGAGCTTTCACCAAAGAAGCTTCCGCAAAACGAGGCGGAGGTTCTGTAAAATGTTGATTTGGGGTTAAGGTCTGAAGATCAAGAACATCTTTTTCTTTTACAGGAGGCAACAGTTTTTCTGCATCTCCTTCGGCCTCTTCTTCTCCTTTTTTTCTTTGAATTTCTTCTCTTTCTTCCTGATATACCGCTAAAAAACCATTAAATTTTACCACTTGCCCAGTAGCTCGAAAGAGATGCTTTCCCCCCGCTTCAATATTAAGTGTCGTTTGATCCAAAATAGCTTGAGACATTTGGCACGCCACAAAGCGATTCCAAATCAGCTCATAGAGACGAAAAAGATCCTTGTCTAAATAAGGTTTTACGATATCAGGAGGAAACTCTACAGAAGTAGGACGAATCGCCTCATGGGCTTCTTGAGCAGCTTTTTGGCTTTTATAGATATTTGGCGCAGCAGGTAAATATTCTTTTCCATATTTTTGGACGATATAGTCTCGCACCGCAGATACAGCCTCATTAGATAAACGAGTAGAATCTGTCCTCATATAGGTAATAAGCCCATGTGCTCCCTCTGATCCTAGTTCAATCCCTTCATAAAGCATTTGGGCCAACGTCATGGTTTTTTTTGCGGTAAATCCTAATTTATGAGCAGCATCTTGTTGCAGTTTAGAGGTAATAAAAGGAGCCAGCGGATTTTTTCGTCTTTCTTTCTTGACCACACTGATCACTAAAAAAGAGGCCCCCTGCAAAGCCTTTAAAATGGCCTTGGCTTCTTGCTCTGTATTGATCTCAACTTTTTGGCCATTGATCTGAACGAGTTTTGCATCGAATTCTTTTTCTTCAAAAGAAAGCCGTGCCACAATCGACCAATATTCTTCAGATTTAAAAGCTTGGATCTCTTTCTCGCGATCCACAACAATGCGAAGAGCAACCGACTGCACTCGCCCTGCAGATAACCCCATTCTCACTTTGTCCCAAAGAATAGGACTGATTTGGTATCCCACCAGACGATCTAAAATCCGACGAGCTTGCTGAGCTTGATATTTATCTTGGTTTAAAGACTGAGGATGCTCAATCGCTTCTAACACAGCCTTTTTGGTAATTTCATTAAAAAGGACACGGTAGACATGTTTATTTTTTTTCTTCACATCCTCATAAATATGCCAAGCAATCGCCTCCCCCTCGCGATCCGGGTCAGGGGCTAAATAAACTTTATCAACCGTACTAGAGAGTTTTTTAATTTCATCTAATACTTTTTTCTTTCCTTTAAGGAGATCTTTCACATGCCCAACCGAAGCTTTTACTTGAAAACCTTTGCCGAGATATTTTTTAAGGGTATTAGCTTTGGCCGGAGATTCAACAATGAGTAATGCTGTGGCCACTTAGAGGCTCCTTTGATAGGACTCACCCCATCGCTTAACAAGTCCTTTGAGTTCTAAGGACAAAAGCGTTTGGGAGAGTTGGGAATATCCACACTGACTTTGAATAAGCAAATTTTCAAATTCCTGGGCTTCTTGGGTGAGCTTCAAGACACGTTCCTCCTCTTTAGTTAAAGAGTGCCGAACTTGGTCGGCTTCTGTCAAGGCCTCTTTTGTTTTAACAAAAGAAGGATGCAGTTCTTCCAAGACATCTTGGGGCTGTACTACCAATTTTGCACCTTGTTGAATGAGTTTATGCGTCCCCTGTGAGGCCTGCGCAATAATATTCCCAGGAACTGCAAAAACGTCCCGCCCTTGTTCTAAAGCACACCTGGCTGTAATGAGAGAGCCACTTCGAAGCGAGGCCTCTACCACCAAAACCCCTTGAGAGAGCCCACTGATGATCCTATTTCTCCTGGGAAAATTATGTTTAAGAGGAGGCATCTTTAATGGAAACTCTGAAATGACAGCTCCACAAGAAGCAATTTTTTCCTGAAGCTTTTGGTGACTTGAAGGATAGTTCACCAAAAGACCATTGCCTAAAACAGCAACCGTTTGCCCTTGATGTTTTAAAGCTGTCTCATGAGCTTTTCGATCAATCCCCTGAGCTAGGCCACTGACAATGGTAATATCGTGCTTTGCAAACTCACGACATAAGAATTCCGTCACTTCCAAACCATAGGGAGACGCACGCCTAGCCCCCACCACAGCTAAAAAGAATTGGGTCTTGGGCAACACCCCTCTTACATATAAAAGAGGAGGAGGATCTGAAATTTGTTTTAAAAGAAATGGGTACTGCGCGTCCTGATAGGTCACAATTTGAATCGCCTCTTTTTGAATAATTTCCAGCTCTTCTTCTACCCATGTTAAATCTTTCATCCCAAATTTTTCTTGAAGCAACTTTTCAGTCATAATTGGAACTAAAGTTTCAAATTGATGCCAGTGGAGCGAGGGAATGCTATTTAAAGCAATCCAATAAAAAAGATCTTTTTCTTTCATAAGCGGGGGCATCCTACAAAAAATTGACTTCCTTTGTCAAATTGGAGATAAAACAAACTATCATGCCCTCTCAAATAAATGTCGTTCCAATCCCTTTTGATCGAAGTTCGGTCAAACGTTTTATTACATTTGCATGGGAAATTTATAAAAATGATCCTCATTGGGTCCCCCCTCTCATTCATGACCAACAAAAAATTTTAAATCCTCAAAAAAATCCATTTTTTAAACATTCTGAAGTACAGCTTTTCGGCGCTTTTGAAAATGTCCAAATGGTAGGACGTCTGGCCGTCGGAATTAACCAGACCTCCAATCGATTTCGACATGAAAATGTAGCCTTTTTTGGTTTTTTTGAATCCTTCAACAGACCTGAAATTGCCCAAG
>JACPSU010000068.1 GCA_016193105.1 Deltaproteobacteria bacterium
AAGCCAACTCCAAGATAAGATATCCTAGGGCGCAAGCCCTCTAAAGACCCCTTGTAGACTACAAGGTTGATAGGCTCGGTGTGTAAGAATAGTAATATTCTGAGCTAACGAGTACTAATTGGTCGTGCATCTTTATTATAAAATAAGTTTTCTACTTTTTAAAAATGGGTGGAAGTATACGATTGTCGAAAATTTTGATCTAAGGCTGTCATCCCCGCGAAAGCGGGGATCCAGTGAATGATCTAAAAAGTTTGTGGTGTCTACAGCGGAGGGGTCACACCCGATTCCATTCCGAACTCGGCAGTTAAGCCCTCCTGCGGTGATGGTACTGCACGGGAAGCCGTGTGGGAGAGTAGCGCGATGCCACAATTAATTTAAAAAGGAGGATTTGCAAAAGTCCTCCTTTTTTTATATGCATGAACGTTCTGTAAGGAGAAAACATGAAAAAATATTTTAATCAGCTTTTATTATTTACTCTTGTTTTTATTTTTTGGGGATGCTCGTCCTCAGTAGAAGTTGTAATCTTACATACGAATGACCATCATGGATATTGTTGGTCTATCGATGGCAAAGGTGGGCTTGCTAAGCAAATGACTGTTATTAAAGAGCTACGAAAAAAACATCCCAATCTTTTACTTCTTTCAGCAGGAGATATTAACACAGGAGCAACAGAATCGGATATCAACCACGCAGAACCTAGTTTTAAAGGAATGAACCTTTTGGGCTTTCATGCCATGGCCGTTGGAAATCATGAGTTTGACAACGCACTTTCACAACTGCGAGTTCAAGAAGAGTGGTCAGATTTTATATTTTTATCCGCTAATATTTATGACAAAAATACCAATCAAAGAATGTTTGCTCCTTATATTATAAAAACAGTGGATGGAATTCGTGTGGGGATTTTAGGACTAACGACGGAAGAAACACAATTTGTAGCGAATATGAAATATATTAAAGATCTTGAGTTTCGAGATCCTGTTCTGGAAGCCAAAAAACTGATTCCTGAGCTTAAACAAAAATCAGATATCATTATTGCTGTGACACATATGGGATATTATCCTGAAGGACCTGATCCCTCACATGGAAAAGGGGATATTGTTTTAGCCTCAGAAAATCCAGAAATTGCTGTCATTGTTGGTGGGCATTCTCATACGCTTTTGCCTCAGCCTGTGAAGGTACGAAATACAGTTCTCGTACAAGCATACCAATATGCAAAAAATCTAGGAGATCTTCGTTTAAAAATTGATCGTAAAAGTTTTCAAGTTAAAAAATATACGTATGAGATGCATGATTTAAATGAGAAGGTGGTGGAAGATCCTGAAATGGTTTCTTTTTTAGATCCATACCTTCAAAAAGCAAAAATTTTCTTTGATGAAAAAGTGGGAGAATCTAAAGTGGACTTGATTGGAGAGCGAGAGCTGGTTCGTTCTCAAGAGACTAATCTGGGGAATTTGATCACAGATGTATTTCGTGAGGTGACCAAAGCAGACATCGCGCTTCAAAATGGAGGAGGGATTCGAGCTTCAATCGGAAAAGGAAAAATTTCGTTTGGAGATATTAAACGAGCGTTTCCTTTTAATAATACCATTGTACTGACTCAGTTGACTGGCAAAGAAGTGTTAGAACTTTTAAATCGCTCGGCATCTCTGCCTAGGCCTGCGGGGGGATTTTTACATGTTTCTGGTCTTTCTTTCGTCATTGATAAAAATCAAGCCAAGAATGTGAAAGTAGGAAGAAAACCATTACAATTAGATAAAACTTATCGTGTGGCGACAAATGATTTTACTGCCAATGGAGGCGATGGATATGAGCTTTTGAAAAACAAAACCCGCACGGATACGGGTTTTGTTTTTTCTACAGCCTTAAAAAATTATTTACTTGCCAGAAAAGTGATTTCTCCAAAAATTGAAGGACGAATTCGCATTCAATAATTTAAACGCTCCTTATCTTGGTGGTCTGGGATATTCTACATCAACTGTTGCAGAGCCTATAACTGTAACCATTTCTGAAGAACCATCTGGAAATGTGTTATGGGTAGCTTGAATGGTATGAAAACCTGAAACGTTGGCCACATACCATCCTGTTGAATCAATAATTCCTCCAGTAGTGCTCCACTGGGCCTCTGTCAGAATCCTTATGAAATTATCATCTTTATCATAAGCAAAAGCCTTAAATCTAATATCCCCTCCATATAATAAATTAGAATGAAAAGGATAAACTCGAATAGTTTGAACTTTTGGTGTCTCGGATTCATCTGCAACTAAGGCTGAGGTTGATGCAAAATAAATGGTCAAAGACACTAACAGCGTTATAAGTGAAATTTTTTTCATAACGATACCACCTTTTATGATCTTTACTATATAAGAAGAGGAAAGGGCTTTACAACAACAAAATTTGCATGCTAAAACCACCTCCATGTCTGGACATTCAAAGTGGAAAAAAATTAAGCATAAAAAAGAAGCCTCAGATGCTAAAAAAGGGAAGGTCTATACCACCCTCATTAAAGAAATTACAATTGCTGCACGACAGGGAGGGGGGGGAGATCCCGATTTTAATCCTCGGCTAAGATCTGCCATGATAGCAGCTCGTCAGGCCAATATGCCCAGTGACAATGTGGAGCGGGCCATTAAAAAAGGGACAGGAGAAATTGAAGGGGTCATCTATGAGGAAGTGACCTACGAAGGATATGGCCCTGGAGGGACAGCGCTGATTGTAGAAGTGATTACGGATAATAAAAATAGAACGGTGTCTGAAATTCGATCCTCTTTTACCAGGTACAATGGGAACTTGGGGACTACAGGCAGTGTGGCATGGATGTTTTCTAAAAAAGGAATTTTGTCTGTAGATAAAGGGAATGCTACAGAAGAAAAGTTAATGGAAGTAGCTTTGGAAGCAGGGGCAGAGGATATCAAAGATGAAGGAGATTCTTTTGACGTCTATACAACTCCAGAAAATTTTGAGACTGTAAAGCAGGCTTTAGAAAAAAATAACATTAAGATGAGCTCTGCAGAAGTTGCCTTTATCCCAAGCTCAACCATTCATTTGGAAGGAAAAGCGGCAGAACAAATGTTGAAACTCATGGAAGCTTTAGAAGATCATGATGATGTGAAACGTGTGAATGCAAACTTTGATATCGATGAAAAAGAAATAGAGAGAATCTCAAATATAAAATGACAAAATTTGAGCCCACCTCGAAGAGAGTATTGGGGATTGATCCTGGTTCTCGGGTAACGGGATATGGTATCGTTGAGGAAGCTCAAGGAAAATTAGTTTCTGTTGCCTATGGAGCATGGAAACTTTCCAGCAAAGAGTTTTCAGATCGTTTAAAAGAAATTTATCATAATATTGAGCAGCTGATTAAAACCCATAAGCCCAATGAAGTGGCGATAGAATCCCTCTTTTTTTCTAAAAATGCGATGAGTAGTATTAAGCTAGGGCAGGCCAGAGGAGCGGCTATGACTGCGGCTGCAAATCAAGGGCTGCGTGTTTTTGAATATGCTCCTACACAAGTGAAACAAGTTTTTTGATTGCTGGGGCTTGATGGAAAGGTTAAAGTGGATGCCACAGATGCATTGGCAGTTGCCATTTGTCATTTGAATTCAGCAAGGTTTCGTAATGTAGTTACGGGGGCAACTCTCCAAAGCTGAGGGGTTAGGCTTTATGATCGGATACCTACGCGGTAGTATAGTTGCTAAGAAAGCAGATCGAATTATTTTAGATGTACAAGGGGTAGGTTATGAAGTGACACTCCCCTCTTCTACCTATTCAAAGATTCCTGAGAATGGAAGTGTTACTTTTCATGTTCATACTCATGTTCGAGAAGATAGTTTTCAGCTTTTTGGTTTTTTAACTTCCGCAGATAAAGAGCTATTTCAGATGCTGCTGACTGTGAGTGGTGTGGGGCCTAAAGTGGCCATGACAGTTGTTTCTGAAACTTCTCCACAGGAATTGAGCCAAATTATTTTAACCAGTAATGT
>JACPSU010000099.1 GCA_016193105.1 Deltaproteobacteria bacterium
TCCTGCGGTGCAAGCCAATCGACAATAGACTGCATCGGAATCAGTTTCATACTATAGCCTGCTCTCCCTTGCCAGCTTGTCCCAAGATTTTGCGCTCCATATTTTTGGGTAAACGCCCCCGGTTGTCCCATCGGCTGATCGGTCCAGTGCAGGGGTTGCCTCTGAGAAGTTTCGGGGCTTGGGAAAATATACCTGGCCGCTTCCCAGGCCAGAGGGGTTAAAATAGGTTCGTGGCGATGTGCTGTTTGCCCTTTGTGGGTTTCCCATAGTCCCTCATAGTCTTCACCTTCCGCTTTAAGTTCAAAGAGGACTTGGGTATCGTCGATCGATTGGCTTTCATCGACAGCTATGGAAGGAATGAAATGATTGAGTTGCGGTATGAATGTCCGGCTGGAGTCTTCTACTTCTGCAGCGTTAGGTCCAATTCGGCTTCCAAAAGGTTGGGCTGCAGAAACAGCCGTGAGTCGCCACGGTTTTCCTCCAGGCAAAAAAGGAAGTTGTGGTTCGCTGGTTAAAGCCAGGGCATAGAATGTTTTAACAGATGTGTCTTTTTCAACTCCAGCAACATAATTTCCGACGGGGATTTCATTGTAACGATTTGCCATTCTTTGGCTACCTATGAGCTCAAAGCTTGTCCAAAAGATGGTAAAATCTAGATAAACGGGGTTGAGTTTGACGTATCCTGCTTCAGGCTTTAAAGCCGTAAATTGAAAATTTCGTCGTAAATTTCGGTTTAAATTATTAAATGCTGTTTTTCTGGCCAATGCATTAAAATCTTTGGGAACCTCATGGTGAGGGGAAGCGTAGTAGTCCATCAGACGTTTTCCTGATTTATTCCACTGTGTCCATTTGATTTCAAAATCTTCCCAGAGCTGGGGTCTTTCTTGGAGTGATTCATCGCTCATGGCGAGGTTCATAATCCAAGGAAGTGTGTAGGGATTGCCACTTAAGTAATGTTCATAAATATCTTCAGATCGTATTTTGTAGTTGGCCACGTCGAGTCCAGCTACCGCTTGATTGAAATTGGAATAATCATTCCATTGGTTGTCAGCAGCGATTTGTTGGTTTGCCGCTAAATTGTTTAGAAAGGTGAGCCACGCTACTGAAACAGGCTCAATCCCCACTTGTCCTAAAATTCCAGATGGGGGAGAGACAAAGGTTCCTGGGACTCCTGATCTTTGGCAGGTGATCATGCTTCCGGGAGGTTCACCAAATGTCTTTCCAAGGCAATAACTTGGAACGGTAAAAGTTCCTCGGCCTGGATTATTTGTCCAAGGTCCTTGAAATTGAAGATTGGCCGCACGGTTTGAAAAAGGATCAGGAAAATCTTTATGTTGATCATTCATCTCGATCCAGTAGTTGTAGACAAAATCTTTGAAATTTTTACGAAGTTCGTAATTTTTCCATCCCATCATGTTTAAAATCCGAGCTTGCTCGGCAGCAGCAGAAAGGGCAGCCATATCGGCAGCATTTTGAAGATTTATTTTGTGATGGACGAGCATGCCGATATTAATGGCCATGCCAAAAAACATAAAGAGCAGGCTAAAGATCATGAGGACAAAAATAGCCACCTGCCCCTTTTGTGATTTTAATCTATTTTTAATCTTTTGCACAGAAATCTCCTCACGTTCTACAGTTCTCTTCGGTGCTTTTAGGAACTAAGATAAATTATATCATACTTTGATTTCTATATTGATTGTGAGTTCTGCATAAAAGTCTTAAGTTTTCAGAGGTCGAAGTCCCTCCAAGGCTCCACGGGTGAATGTGGTCAAGTTCTAAAAAGTTTTTCTCCCCACACTTTTTTCCTTCAGCGCTTGTGTAAGAACATTGGCCTTGGTCTCTTTTGAAAATGTCTCTTTGGATCGCTTGGGGGATATAGCGTGTTTTATTTTGCATGTCATTCTGAGGCCTAAAAGGCCGAAGAATCTCTTTTTCGGATATTCTTTTTATCTTCCTCTCCGGATCTTTCTTTTCAAGTAATAATTCAAAAGCCTCTCGAACCAGGTCTTCGAGCTTACCCTGTGGGTATTTGTGTCTTAGAACTTCTTTGGCTCTTTGAATTAACTCTGCCACTTTCTCATCCGCCACAAACTCTATTTTAACTTTTCGAATCTCTTGAACTTCAGAACTAACAGTGTCAGAAAGAGCTAAGGGCATCTCTAAAAATGCCCCTTGCTCTTTCTGACTAACATCCATCTTCTCTTCATTTTTGCCTATTTTTTCACTTCCACCGGTGGAAGTGAAATTTTGTGCAGTTTTTTCTAAACCTGCCCTTTTTATAGGCAGTCTTCGAATTACATCTTGAGTCTTTTCTTTTTTAAAAGAAAGCTCAGATAAGATATCTTCTACTTCTCTTTTAGATTTGCCTAAAATTTTATGAATAAGGCCCCTTCCATTTTTTTGGTCTAAGTGAGGCTCAATCAAAGAGAGTGTCACAAGATTTAGTTTGCCTTCTCTAAGTAAGTTTGAAATTTCTGGAAATTTTGGATAGATCCTGGCCGCCTGGATTCTTCTGTAAGCGGCACTTTCAGAATAATGGTATTTCTCAACACAATAAGAGAACAAAGACGAATAGCCTTCCAATGCGTAGAGTTTTCTTCGGTCAATTTCAGCCAAATGCGCAACCACAGAAGCGGTTGCTTCTTTTTCTTCCCGAACTAAAACCCAAAACTTCTCTAAAAGTTCTTTATCTTTTAATTTTAAAATTTCATTCATGAAATACCTCCTGAGATCCCGAGCTCAGCTCGGGATGACATCTCGTGTTACTCTATCAAACCCATAAATTAAGTCAAATTTGCATAAGAAAATATATTAACAATATCATATAGTTATGTAATATTTAAACGTGAAATTTTGAGGTTTAACGAATGATTTTTACAATTTCATCAAAAGTGGTGAAACAGAAGAAATTCATAAGAATAAAAAGATTTAAATTGGTTTTAGGGCTGGTTCAAAAAGGCAGTGCAAATAACTCTCAGAAAAATAGGCTCAAATTTTTTTCCCAAGAGAATCGAAGTCATGCTGAATGATCGATAGAGCATCGGTCATTCAGCATGACAAGAAAATTATCGCAAAAATACTTGATAGGTTGTGACATTAAAAGCGGTGGCGCTTAAGGTCGTATAATACATCAATAAGTTTCGGCAATTTTTTAAATCATTGGCCAGAGCAGAAGCTTTTTCAAGACTGGTCGGTTCTGCAATAGAATCGAAATGGAAGAATCGTCCGTCTCTTAAGCGAATAATGACCTTATGGGGAGTTGTTCCACTTTTTGTATAACTGACCATGGAAATTTCAGAACAAGCAATATTAACCGACGGATCCGCATATGCTGTAGACAGAGAAAAACAAGAAACAACGAATGTAAAAATACTCAAAATACATAAATTTCTCATTATTTCCTCCTATTTTGACTGCTTTTTAGAAAAAGACAATAAACAAAATGGTAAGGGATCTATTTTTTTTAATCAAGAAGATTTTCTGCTGGCCTTATGAGAGTGCTTGTTTGAGATCGGCGATCAGATCGTCAACATGCTCAATGCCGATCGATAAGCGTACCAGTCCATCAACGATCCCCCCTTTTTCTCGAATCGCTTTATCGACAGAGGCATGGGTCATAATGGCAGGGTGTTCGATCAAAGATTCCACTCCGCCTAAGCTTTCTGCCAGAGAAAAGAGGTCTGTTTTTTCAAGCAATTTTTTAGCGGGGGCAAGTCCCCCTTTGACGATGATGCTCATCATCCCTCCAAAGCCGCGCATCTGTTTTTTGGCCAGCGCATGTTGAGGGTGACTTTTTAAACCTGGGTAAATTACTTTTTCAATGGCAGGGTGAGCTTCTAAAAAAGAAGCGATCTTTAGAGCATTTTGTTCATGAGCTTTCATTCGAAGCGCCAGTGTTTTAATCCCTCGAAGAACCAGCCAACTATCAAAAGGGCCAGGAATGGTCCCCATGGCATTGACTAAAAAGAGCAACCGATCGTGCAGCTCTGGGTTATTTGTGACGATCGCTCCGCCAATAACATCACTATGGCCATTTAAATATTTGGTGGTCGAATGCATTACAATATCTGCACCTAAATCCAAAGGATTTTGAAAGTAGGGGCTCATAAAGGTGTTATCGACGATACAGAGTATATTTTTGGATTTACAAATCTGAGAAATTTTTTCAATATCAATCAATTTTAAAAGAGGATTAGTGGGAGTTTCGATCCAAACCAGTTTTGTGTTCTTTTGGATCTGTTTTTTTAAATTTTGGGCGTTCGTTAAGTCTGTAAATGTGCAATCAATACCATTATTAGAAATCACTTTGGTAAACAGTCGATAGGTGCCTCCATACACATCGTCACAGCAAACGACATGATTCCCCTTTTTTAAAAGATGAAGAAGGGTGGTCATGGTGCCGCATCCTGAGCCAAATGCCAGGGCATATTTCCCATTTTCTAGGGCTGCAAGATTGTCTTGAAGTTTGGTTCGCGTAGGATTTGATTTTCTGGCGTACTCATATCCCTTATTTTTTCCAGGAGATTCCTGGACAAACGTCGATGTTTGAAAAATGGGAGGCATAATTGCCCCTGTTGTCGGTTCAGGACTTTGCCCAGCGTGAATGACTTTTGTTTCAATTTTCATATTTTTTAATCCTTATCTTACTTTTTTAGAATAATAGGAAACAAGATCAATTTTTGTGATGATGCCATGAATTTTTTTAGCTTCATAGATGATGACCGCTTTATTTTGACTCACCAGATCTGCGATCGTCTCAACGCTTTCATCTAAAGAAACAGATTGAAAATTGGGACTCATAATCGTTTCTATTTTGTCTTCGGCGCGATGCGCTTGATCTAGGAGGTAATGGAGGAGTTCTGCTTCAGAAACAATGCCTAGGATTTTATGATCTTCCATCACAGGAATTTGAGAAATGCCATGTTCTTTCATCAATCGAATCACATCAATGATTTTAGCTGTTTTTTGAGCTACAATCATTTTCCCAGATCCTGTGTGTTCAAGAATGTCTCTAGCGGTTCCTAAGTCGACACGGCCTTCTAAGAATCCATTCTCTCTCATCCAGTCGTCGTTAAATATTTTGCTCATGTATCGATCTCCGGAGTCTGGAAGAAGAACCACAATTTCTTCTGGTTTTTTAAGAGCGCGCGCATATTTTAAGGCTCCAGCCAAAGCAGCTCCGCTGGAACCTCCTGCAAAAATTCCTTCTTTGGTGACCAGTTGGCGGGTCAGCTGGAATGCTTCTTTATCGGTGACCTGAAGGATCTCATCCACATATTTAAATTCCATGGTTGAGGGGAGAAAGTCTTCTCCAATGCCTTCAATTTTATAGGAGTGGGCTTCCCCTAATTTTTTTGTTTTAAAATATTCATGAAACAAAGATCCAATGGGATCTATCCCAATAATTTTTACTTTAGGATTTTTTTCTTTTAAATACTTGCCAGTGCCAGAAATGGTTCCCCCCGTTCCCATACCGCATATAAAGGCATCAATTTTTCCATCGGTTTGTTCCCAAATTTCTGGCCCGGTGGTTTCATAATGAGCTTTTGGATTTTGAGGGTTGTGATATTGATTCGCGTAAAAAGCCCCGGGAGTTTCTGCAGCAATTTTTTTAGAGACATTATAGTAGCTTCTGGGATCTTCTGGCTCCACTTCTGTGGGGGTAATAATAACTTTGGCTCCAAACGCTCTTAGATTTTGAACTTTTTCTTGGCTCATTTTATCGGGCATTACAAAAATGGTTTTGTATCCCCGAACAGCCGCCACAATGGCCAGTCCAAACCCTGTGTTGCCAGAGGTGGCCTCTACAATGGTCCCTCCGGGTTTTAAAAGGCCTCTTCGTTCTGCATCGTCGATAATGTATTTTCCAATGCGGTCTTTCACGGAGCCGCCTGGGTTTAAAAACTCAACTTTTGCGTAAATATTGGATTCGATATGTTGGGGGAGAACATTCATCCGAACCAGAGGGGTGTGGCCTAAGGTTTCTAGGATATTTTTGCAGATTTTCACGATGTTTTAGGTATATGAAATTTGCAGAATTCTGTCAACGAAACTGAGGGATTACAGAAGTGGAAAACTCCTGGCTTGCGTTTTAGGAACTCTCTTGGTAGCGGTGAAGGCGTTTTAATACTTGATGGGTTAATTCAAAGGGATTTTCGGTAGGAGGAATGTCAGTTTGGGCCAGTAATTTTTGGACTTTGGGCTCATCAATATTTGATTTGGAAAGTTCATTGCATAATTCGATCAATATTTCATTTTTAGACTTCATCATTTTTCAGTGTATGAGATTTAAAGACTTTTTGTCAAATGTACGCCCCCATTTTGGACGTCGGTATCAAAATATCCACTTTTTAGCCAAGGGGGGAATGGCGGAAGTTTATAAAGCCACGTTTATATCTGAAGAGGGATTTTCTAAAGATGTGGTGATTAAAAAAATCTTAAGTCTCTACGAAAAGAGTCCCAAGTGGATGGAGTCTTTTTTAAACGAAGCCAAAATTATGTCTCTTTTGACGCATTCAAATTTAGTTCAAGTGTATGATTTTGGAAAATCAAAAGGGAACTATTTTTTAGCCATGGAGTATGTCGAGGGGTGTAGTCTTTTGGAACTTCAAAGGAAGGTTCCAATATTACCAGAGCCTTATGTTTTATGGATGGGGTTAGAAATCTTAAGAGGCCTCTCTTATGCACATCAAAAAGGAATCTTACATCGTGATTTAAGTCCATCGAATATTTTAATTTCCAAGTCTGGAGAAATCAAAATTACAGACTTTGGAATTGCTAAATTTCAGACTGAGTTTTCAGAAGGGACAGAATTTTTAAAAGGAAAGCGCTCCTACATGTCTCCTGAGCAAAGTCGCAAAGAACCCTTAACAGCGGCAAGTGATCTTTATTCTTTATCTTTAATTTTAAGTGAGCTTCATTCCTGTCCGTATTTAAAATCAGGGTTAGCCTTTCATCCCCAAGAACGTATTCAAACCTGTGAGGCCTATGAGCGTGTGCTCATTGAAGAGATGAGACAGAAAAATTACTTTGTAACTTCTCGAGAGTTTTCAGACTATTTAAAAAACTTAAATCTTTGGAAAGAGACCAAAGAGGAACAGGTCACCTTAAGCTATCCAAAGCCTTCTCTTTCTAATTTGGCATTTAATTTTAAGCCTTGGGCTATAGGGGCTTTGCTTTTGATGTTAGGGGGAGAGGTTCCTGATTTTATATCTCGTGGTTATCTGTCTTTGACAGCAAAGCCATGGGGCAAAGTGTTTGTGGAGGGGCAGTATGTTGGGACGACCCCCTTGGTGAATCAACCGCTGCCCATTGGAAAATATACGATCTTAGTTTCAAATCCAGAGCTCAATCAGTCTAAAAAAATTGATATTCAAGTTTTAGAAAACAAAATTTCTAAATATCGCCTCAGCTTTCAATAGTTTTTGCAGTCGCCATTCCATCGTTTTTGCGCTTTTTGATAGTAAAGATCTTCTTTGAGAGAAATCATGAGAGCCTTGGCCCATTCCTGACATGCTTCTTTAGGATAGGTATTCCATAGAACATAGCCTTGCAGATAGAGTTTCTGCAGNNNNGGCTTCTTCTCGAATAGTTTCTTCCTGATGCGTCTGTGCGGTGTGGAGCAAAAGACGAAGAGCTTCTTCTATTTTTGATTCTTGATAGAGATGCTGGGCTATTTCTAGCGGGCCTCGAGGAGGAATAATTTTAGGGATCACTTTAAGTGGCTTTTGGGGGTGCACGATAGGCTGGAGTTGAGGTTTTGGAATATCTTTAGATTTTGGAGAAGTGCTTTGAAAGAGGAGGACAAGCGATAGGGCCATAAGCCCTCCGATAGTTACAAGAAAAATTTTATTTTCTTTTCCCCACTCTTTCCATGAGGGGGAGGTTAAGTGTTCTTCTGAAAAAGTTGTTTCTTCGATTGGCATAGGGTTCTCCTTTCTAAAAAGAGGACGTTAAAAGTTGAAGTAACAAAGGGGTGAGCATCACAAGCATCACCGCCGGTAAAATCAGTAAAAAAAGAGGTAAAAGAAGCTTTAATTGTTTTTTGTGAATTTCTTTTTCCATTTGAAAGAGGGCTTCCATGCGAATGTGAGAGGCTTCTTCTTTTAAAAGAGCGCTCATGGAAATGCCGTGTTGCCAACCATAGAGGGTTGTTTGGCAAAAAGTATCTATGGTGGGGTGTTCCCATTCTTTTTGAAATTCTTTGAGAGCTTCTTGTTTTGTTTTTCCCATCTGAACATGAGAAAGAAGTTTTTTAAATCTTTGGGACACAAGAGAATTTGGATTGGATTTTGTGAGCTCGGAAAGAGAGCTTGTGAAATCTAATCCTGCCTCTAAACACAAGGCTAAGAGCTCAAGCCACAAGGAAAATTCAATCCATATTTTCTGTGGAGGGTTCATGTGAGAATCCTTTTGATCCAAAAAAGAGCCAGAAGTTCTAAAAGCAGAGCGGACGAAAATCCGACCCCTCCAACCCAGGAGCTGAAAGCAAAAGAGATCATCTCTGGAGAGATAAAATGAAATAAAATAAGTACCAGCCAAGGTAAAAGGATGGCAATTGTGGCCTGGGCTTTGGTGGGATAAGAAAGTACGTTTGTTTTTTCTTCAAATTCTTGCTCAAGGCGCGCAAGTTCCGAAAGTCTTTTAAGTAAAGGAGATAAAGCAATTCCGTTTTTAGAAGAAAGGAGGAGGGAGTGTTTTAAAAATTCTATGAGATTAGAGTCTGATTTTTTCGTCGGTGATACTAGGAGGCGGTAGAGGGTTCGTCCAGCTTCAGAGTGGCCTAAATGTTTTAAGGCTTGAGGTAGGGCATGGCCAGATTGGAGAAAGGCAGATAGTTGCAGGCACAAGGAAGGGAAATTTTTAATGACGATCTTTTCATTCTTTTTTTGAACAAAATAATCTAAAACCCACTTTTTATGTGTCATGAAAAGGGTATAAAAATTTAAGCTACTATAAAAACTCGCTACACCACTTAAAATAATCAAAATTAGTTTTAAAATAAACATGGTGTAAGGCCTATAAGCAAATCTCATGCCA
>JACPSU010000031.1 GCA_016193105.1 Deltaproteobacteria bacterium
GGGCTAGCCCATGCAGCTCGACGACATTCGAAAACGTTTTCTCTCTTTTTTTGAATCTCATGGGCATCAAAAAGTAGCCTCTTCTTCTTTGGTTCCCAGAAATGATCCTACTCTTTTATTCACTAATGCTGGGATGGTTCAATTTAAAGAGATCTTCTTAGCCACCCATCCCCCAGATTTTAAGAAAGCAACCTCTTGTCAAATCTGCATTCGAGCCGGTGGAAAACATAACGATTTAGAAAATGTAGGGAAAACTGCTCGTCACCACACGTTTTTTGAGATGCTGGGAAACTTTTCTTTTGGAGACTATTTTAAAGACAAAGCCATTGAATACACCTGGAATTTTCTGACAAAAGAACTAAAGCTTTCCAAAAAGAATCTTTATGTTTCTGTCTACGAAAAAGATGATGAAGCCTATAAGATTTGGCACAAAAAAATAAAAATTGAGCCTTCCAGAATCTATCGATTTGGCGAGAAAGATAATTTTTGGGCAATGGGAGAAACGGGCCCTTGTGGTCCCTGTTCAGAAATTTATTACGACCAAGGAAAAGATATTGGATGCAGAAAAAAAAGCTGTGATGTGGGTTGTAGCTGCGATCGCTACATTGAAATTTGGAATTTGGTCTTCATGCAATATCAGCGAGATGAAAAAGGAGAGCTCACCCCCCTACCCAAACCCTCCATTGATACGGGGATGGGACTTGAACGTATTGCAGCTGTCCTTCAAGGCGTCCACAGTAACTACGACACTGATCTCTTTCAAAAACTGATCTCCTCCATAGAAAAAGTGGTTGTGAAAAAATATAAAGAAAATCCTGAAGCCGATATTTCTATTCGTGTCATTGCAGACCACATTCGCTCCTCCACATTTCTAATTTCAGAAGGAGTGTTGCCTTCCAATGAAGGTCGAGGCTATGTGCTACGAAGAATTTTAAGACGTGCCATTCGACATGGAAAAAAACTAGGCTTAACGACCCCCTTTCTTTATAAACTTGTTCCTACGATGGTTGAGCTGATGGGGAAAACTTACGGACAACTCAAAGACCAACAACCCTTTACAGAAAAAGTGATCCATGCAGAAGAAGAGCGCTTTTTACAAACTCTAGATAACGGCCTTAAAATCTTAGAAGGTGAAATTTTAAAACTCAAAGATCAAAAGAAAAAGATTCTTTCTGGAGAAACCATTTATAAACTTTATGACACGTTTGGATTTCCTCTAGATTTAATTGAGCTCTTAGCGCAAGAACATCATTTTTCACTTGATACTGCAGGCTTTGAAAAATACATGAACGAACAACGTGAGCGTGCCAGAGCCAAATGGGTGGGATCGGGAGAAAAAAAACAGCTCTCTATTTATCATACCCTGTCTCAAAAGCTAAAATGTCAGTTTAAAGGATATGAAACTACCCAAACCCATTCGAAACTCAAAGCTTTAATCCACGAAGGAAAAGAAGTTTCCTCTCTCACCGTTTCAGATAAACCGATCCCCTGTGAACTCATCTTTGCAGAAACCCCTTTTTATGGAGAAGGGGGAGGACAAATTGGAGATACAGGACTTATTAAAAACAAAGAAGCAGAAATCGAAATCACAGATACTCAAAAACCCTTTCCTGATCTCATGATCCACATTGGAAAGCTTATTAAAGGATCTATCAAGAGTGGAGATGCTTTTGATTTAACAGTTGATACTCACAGACGTCTCGACATTGCCCTAAACCACACAGCCACACATATGCTTCACACCGCGCTTCGCGAACAACTGGGAGACCACGTGAGGCAAGCAGGATCTTTAGTAGCTCCAGATCGATTGCGATTTGATTTTACTCATTTTTCCCCGCTTACTCCTTTAGAAATTGAAAACATAGAAAATTTTATGAATGAACGCATTCGAGCCAACGATCCCGTTACCGCAACGGTGATGTCTTACAAAGATGCAATGGATATTGGTGCAATGGCCTTATTTGGGGATAAATACGGAAATAAAGTTCGCGTTCTTCAAGTGGGAAATTACTCCACAGAACTTTGTGGGGGAACTCATCTTCATAGCACAGGAGAAATCAGGCTTTTTAAATTACTCTCTGAAACAGCTGTTGCAGCAGGAGTAAGACGCATCGAAGCACTCACCGGAGATGGAGCGTTCCACTATCTTAAAAATAGAGATGAGAGACTCAAAGAAATTGAAACTGAGCTTCGTGTTACATCTGGAGAGGCCTCTAAAAGAATTAAACAAATGGCAGATCGAACCAAAGAGCTTGAAAGAGAGATTAGTCATTTCCAAGACAAAAAAATATCAGAAAGCACCAAAGATCTTTTAGATCTTGTAAAAGAAAAAAATGACGTAAAGATTTTGGCTACAATTCTTTCTGTTTCTAATATTGATATGCTTCGCACCTATTGTGATCAGCTGAGAGATCGTCTTAAATCTGGAATTGTCGTTTTAGGCACCAACTTAAATGGTAGAGCCGTTCTGTGGGCTTTTTGGGCCATGTCGAGATAAAGAAGGGCTTCTGAGTTTTTGGGATCCATGTCCAACACTTTTTCCCATTCTTGAATCGCTTCGATCATTTTTCCTTGCGCATAATAGGCAAGCCCCAGCTTCACAAGTCCTGGAACATAGTCGGGATGAAAAATCTTTAATTTCTTAAGTTCTTTTAAAGATTCTGACAAAGCTCCTTGTTTTTCATGCACCTTGGCAATCCGAACAATAATTTCTGGGCTTTGGGGAGAAAGCTTTAATGCTTTGTCATATTGCTCCTCCGCTTCTAAAAAACGATGATAAGTTTCATAAAGCTCTCCCAGTTCCACATGTTTCAACGCAAGTTTTTCTTGAATATAAGAGTCTTGAAAATCGGTGGGACCGCTCACTTGCTTTTGAGCGCGATTAAACATGAGGCGCCCTTCTTCATACTGTCCTAAATCATTATATAAGATAGAAAGACTTAAGGCCGCGTCTGTGAAGTTAGGCTTCAGAGCCAGCGCTTTTTTATAGGCCTCAATGGCTTTTTCAAACTGGCTTTGGGTGTGATAGAGGTTGCCTAATAAAAATAAAGCTTCATGACTATTGGGATTAATCTCACTAGCTAAAAGAAGATGTTTTTGGGCCTCTTCAAAATTTTTCTCTTTAAGCTTTTCCTTGGCACTTGCAAGATATCGATCGTAAAGTGTCATTCAATCCCAATGGACGTTTAATTTTTATTTAAAACTGCGTTGGCTTCAGACACCTGTTTTGAATTCGGAAACTGTTTTATAAATTCTGATAACATTTTTTTAGCTTCCGCCTTCTCGTTAAGATGATAGTAGCACATCCCCAATTGAAACAAAACTTTTTCCTCAAGACCCAAACCACTGTATTTTTTTAAGATGATCTTAAACCGCCCCGCTGCAGATGAATATTGCTTTTGGCGATAATAAAAATCCCCAATATAGTATTCTTTTTGGGCAAGCTTAGAAAAACAGTCTTGTTTTTTTGCTTTGGCCTCTGTCACATATGAAGATCTGGGATAGCGGTCTAAAAACTCATTAAAAGCTTCAATGGCTTTATTTGCTGCAGATAAATCCCGATCAATTGTAGGGGGAATTTGTTGATAATAACTCATCCCGACCCGAAAAGAGGCAAAGTCAACCTTCTTATAATTAGGGTGAAGATCATGAAA
>JACPSU010000054.1 GCA_016193105.1 Deltaproteobacteria bacterium
CCTTATTTTTAATTCTTTTAGCAGGCTTGCCCAGTTGGGCGCAGGAGTCTGGAGAAACACCAACTGTGCCGGCTGATCAAGAACTTTTAAAACTGAAGTTAAAAGTAGATTGTAGTGAAAATGGATATTATGTCGGGTCAGGATGTTCAGGTGGCCTAGAAGATGCAGCAAAAACATTTTCTATTTTAAAAGTAACCCCATCGCCTTCTGGAGGGATTGCGCCAAATAGTCTTTATTTAGAAAAACATACTTGGGAAAACAATCAATTTACCATCACCACACATCCTACAGAGACCGTCAGAACAGAAGACAGGATTGAAACCCTTGTCCATTATCCTTCCAGCGCAGGCACTTTAACACTGAAATACAGCGTAGGAACCTTTGATCCCGAAACAAAAACTCAAGATTTTATCATTGAAAGCATTCAAGGCTTAGCCTCTCTTCGAGAAGGAGGAAATGAAACTAAAAAGAAAATTTCTTTCCGATGGACAATTAAGCAAAATGAAGATGGCTCTTTAGAGATCTGGGATACGAGCACCACTCCCCAATTTAAACTTCAAAATCTAGAATTAGGAATTGGAGCTTGGTATTTTGGAAACCAAAAAGGAGCTACCTATCTTGAAAGACAAGGAGAGAGAGAAGTTGAAGCCGAAGACGGAACAAAGCAACGCGTTCCTGTTAACCAACGAGAAATTGTTTTAAAAGCATCTTGCTCTGATTCTACTTCACCTGTTGAAAAATTAATGGACTCGACTCAAACTATTTTTGAAAAAATATAGATTTTTTGTTTTCGGAGCTTATGTCTCACTGTATAGAAAGTAAAAGGACAAAATCATGAGAAAAACGATCTTTTTACCCTTATTTTTAATTCTTTTAGCAGGCTTGCCCAGTTGGGCGCAGGAGTCTGGAGAAACACCAACTGTGCCGGCTGATCAAGAACTTTTAAAACTGAAGTTAAAAGTAGATTGTAGTGAAGGTAGGAAGTACATTGGATGGGGATGCGGTGAACGTTTGGAAGATGCTGCAAAAACTTTTTCTATTTTAAAAGCTATGCCCGCTCCTTCTGGAGGAATTGTCCCCGATAGTCTCTATTTAGAAAAACATTTGTGGAAAGACAACCGTTTTACAATAAGCAATCATACGACTGAACTTGTACCAACAGAAGATAGAGCAGACACTATCATTTCTTACCCTTACGGCGAAGAGGATAGCATCCTCAAAATCAAATATAAAGTAGGAGCCTTTGATCCAGAAACCAAAACCCAAGATGTAACCGTTGAAAGTATTCGAGGCTTGGCTTCCATGAAAGAAAACGGGAACGAAACAAAAAAGAATCTCTCTTATCATTGGAAAATAAAACAAAATGAAGATGGTTCTTTAGAACTTTGGGATACCAATCCCGAATTTAAACTTCAAAACTTAGAAATGGGGATTGGGGCCACTAGAGGAGGATTTCGCCAAGGAGCTACCTATCTTGAAAGACAAGGAGAGAGAGAAGTTGAAGCCGAAGATGGAACAAAGCAAATAGTTCCTGTCAACCAACGAGAAATTGTTTTAAAAACATCTTGCTCAGAACCTTCTCCAATTGAAAAATTAATGGACTCGACTCAAACTATTTTTTCAAAAATATAGATTTTTCTTGTTTCCTTTTTAAATTCAAGATAAACATTCAGCCGTTGTGATTCGTATTTGTGATTTGCATAAATCTTACAATGGCCAACCGATTTTAAAAGGGATTAACCTAGAAATTGCCCCTCACGAGCTCACCGTCATCATTGGCCCTTCCGGCACGGGAAAATCGACCCTCCTTCGTTGCTTAAATGGCCTTGAAGTTTTCGACGATGGAGAAGTTTTTATTGCAGACATTCATTTAAAACAAGATAAAGAATTTCATGAAAAAATAAGACAAATCCGAACCCGTGTAGGAATGGTCTTTCAAAGTTTTCATTTATTTCCTCACCTGACTGTCCTAGAAAATATTGTGAGGGCCCCCATTATTGTCAAAAAAATGGAACGAAAAGCTGCGGAAAATATGGCCCGAGAACTTCTCTATAAAGTAGGACTCATTAGTCACGTCTCTCACTATCCCTCCCAACTTTCCGGAGGCCAGCAACAGAGAGCCGCCATTGCCAGAGCCTTGGCGATGTCTCCTCAAATTATGCTTTATGACGAGCCTACCTCTTCGCTAGATCCAGGACTCGTCGATGAAGTATTAACCGTCATGAAAAAGCTGCACAATGAAGGGATGACACAACTCGTCGTCACCCACCACATGCAATTTGCCAGAGATGCTGCCGATAAAATTGCCTATATCGAAGATGGAAAGGTCTTAGAAACCTCTTCTCCCCAAAAGATGTTTTCCACTCCTTCTGACGAAAGAACAAAAAAATTCTTAAAACGGTTTATCTGATGAAAAAGATTCAAGGATTTAGTTTTGTTGTTTTATTTTTAATAGGCCCCTTTCTCTATGGGCAAGAGCCTCTTCGCTGGGGTGCAGATTCCGAGGGAGGAGCTCCCTATATTTTCCAAGATCCCGCTAATCCGACCCGCACCATTGGATTTGAAGTGGACTTGGTCAATGCCCTTGCCCAAGAAATGAATAAAAAGGCAGAGTTTATTCAAAACCAATGGGACAGTCTTATCCCAGGATTAAATAGAAAAAACTACGACATCGTCGTCAATGGACTAGAAATTACTGAAGACAGAAAAGCAGAAATCCTTTTTTCAGATCCCTATTACGTCACCTATGAACAACTGACTGTCCGAAAAGAAACTCAAAACATAGAGTCTCTCAAAGATTGTAAAAACAAAGTGGTTGGAACCCTCAAGGCTTCACTGGCCCATCGCATGCTAGAGGCCCAAAAAGATATTCAAGTCCGAAGTTACGACGGACAAATTAATCCCTATCAAGATCTTGAAAATAAAAGGCTCGATGCCGTACTGATGGATTTTCCCATTGCTCTTTACTATGGATCTCCCAATCCCAAATTAAAATCGGTAGGAGCCCCTATTGGGCGAATGGAATACGGGATTGGGCTTCGAAGAGGAGATACCCCTTTAGCCCACGATATCAACGCAGCTCTAAAACGCCTCTCTCAAAATGGGAAACTCAGAGAAATCTATGAGCGATGGGGGATGTGGAATGCAACGATAGCAGATTTTTTAAACGACCACAGCCCTTCTCGTATTCCACCGACGGAATATGAGGCCTACTTAAAAGCGATTGGAATAAAACGCGATTGGAAAGAAAAAGTTTATCAATATGCAAGCTACCTCCCCCTTTTGGTTAAAGGGGCCATCATGACCGTTGAGCTCTCTTTGTTAGCCATGGTGGTGGCTGTTATTTTAGGACTTGGGATTACGCTCATTCGTCTTTATACACCCGCCCCTCTGCCCTGGCTTGCGACCTCTTATGTCGAAGTTGGTCGAGGGACACCGCTTTTGATTCAACTCTTTTTTATTTTTTATGCACTCCCCAGCATTGGCATTACCTTTGAACCTTTTGTCGCAGCTCTCGTTGGACTCGGGCTCAATTATGCGGCTTACGAGGCAGAAAACTATCGGGCAGGTATTTTAGCTATCCCAAGACACCAAATGGAAGCTGCACTTGCTTTGGGAATGTCAAAGCTGCAAGCGCTTCGACATATTATTATTCCTCAAGCGGTGCGGATTATTATTCCCCCGGTAACCAATGATTTTATTTCTCTCTTAAAAGATTCGTCGCTTGTCTCTGTTATTACCCTTGTAGAACTCACGAAGATCTACGGACAACTCGCTTCGACCTATTATGATTATTTTGGAACAGGGGTGATGGTCGCTATTATGTATTTTTTAATTGGGCTTCCGTTTGTGCGCCTCTCACACTGGGCAGAAAAATACTTCTCTTTTGACAGAGAAAGACTCCCTCAAAAAACGAATTAACGACGTTCACAATAGCCTGTAGAGGCAAAGGTATAAACTCCAGGAATAGAAACTATGTTGCAATAAAACCCAGCAGGGCAAGGAGGATGCATACCATTTCCACACACTTGTTTTTGCCCATAAGTTGGATACTGAGGATAGCCATTGGGATAGTTTTGATTCTGGGGATAATTGCCGTACGGATTATAATTTCCATTGTTATATTGGCCATACTGTTGTCCATAAGGATTGTAATTGCCATTATAATTTCCGTATTGATTATAAGGATTCTGAACAGTTTGAGAATCGTCTTCTCCACAAGATAAAATCATGTTAAATAGCAAAAGACGTGCCACAGGAGACTTTAAAAATATATAGTAAAATCAATGGTTTATAAAATGCCCCTGGAGAGTTTTTGTTAACCCCCATATATTAAAAAAGGATGAGTTTTAAATTCATGAATAAATTTAGTAAGTTATGTTATCTACTTTTTAAACAGAGGACAAAATGAACCTAAAGCGAGAAACTTGGGCTTTGATTTGTATATCTTGTGCTGCCGCTTTTTTGCTTGGCGGCTATGAATTTTTAAGAAGCTCCACCAACACCCTTTTTCAAGCCGCCTATGGAACCCAAAACCTTCCTTTGATTACAGCACTTATGCCCATAGGCCTCATCTTTGTTCTTTATCTCTACGGCTGGCTTCTTTCTCGCCTTGGAGCTCGACGCACCCTTTTTTTCACAAGCCTTGCTTCAGGAGTGGTCATTGCTGCATGTTATTTTGAAATTCGCACGGGCTCAAAAATAGCTACAGGTGTAGCCTATATTTTTCGAGAAGCCTATATCGTTCTTCTCATTGAACAATATTGGTCATTTTTAAATAGCACCTTTGGGGAAGCATACGCCAGAAAATTGAATGGCCCTGTTGCAGGTATTGCAAGCATTGGATCTGTGAGCGGCGGACTTCTTCTCTCTTATCTTGCAGAGCCTCTAGGAACAGCCGCAATGCTTCTTTTTGCCGCCGGCGCTGTGATTCCCGCAGCTCTTTTTTCAGAATTTGCATATCAAAAATGTGGCGAACCCAAACCCACTCTTCAGGAAAAAGAAGGAAAGCAAGGACAGCTTGGGATTAAAGTTCTCTCTCATTCTCCTCTTTTGATTTTACTTTTAACACTTGTGATGGCCTCACAAATTGTCTCAACTGTATTAAGCCTTTCTTTTCAAACCATGCTCCATGCGGAAATGACCAACCTCGATCAACAAACGGCTTTTTCAGGACAATTCTTTGCACTGTTAAATGGGGTCTCTGCTTTTTTCCAATTTGTGGCCGCCCCTCTTCTCCTCACATATGTTTCTCTCAAATGGATTCATGCTATCATTCCTGTTATTCATATTGCAGCAGCCACGGCTCTTTTAATCCACCCCTCTCTTAAAACAGCAGGCTTTGCTTATCTCATCTTTAAAGCTTTGGATTATTCTATTTTTAGAGCCGCAAAAGAAATTTTATATATTCCTTTGTCGTTTGATGCGCGCTATCGAGCCAAAGAACTCATTGATGTTTTTGGATATCGATTTAGCAAAGGGGGGACATCCCTTATTTTAACGATTCTTCAAAAAATAGGAATTGTCATTATGCCCATTTACTCCTGGGCCGCACTGGGTGCAGCCTGTCTTTGGTTTATGCTTATCCTTCCTCTCATCCGCCACCTACCAACAAAAAAAACTTAAGAAATTGAGTATTTTTCCGAAAAGAAACTAAAGAAGTTACTTAAACGGAGGAACCATGAAAACAAAACAAGTCTTTATTTTATCACTACTTTTAACTTCAATCCTTATACAAGTCGCAGGAGCAGAAGAATTTAAAATCAGAAAAAACAGACCTGTTATAAAAAATATTCCATCTGCCCATTACCAATGGGGGGTATTTCAAGACGTTGAAATTCTAACGGGCAATAGCCAACGTCCGGTAGTCCTTTTTGCTCTTCGAAAAGGGGTAAATCCCAATCCTCCAGGAGACAGAACGGTAGGACTTTGGCACGGGTATAAAGATAGCCAATCAGACAGATAATCTCATGACCGCATGCAAAGATTATAATGGAAAGTACCACATTTTTACTTCTATTCCTGAAAGGATAGCCCCTCCTTCTTCCCGCTTGCTCTATGTTCTCTGGGAACAAGATGGGCGCTATAAAATTAAGATATCCAATCCCCTGTCTGATCCCACGCTTCATTCTATGAAGTGCTTTGCAGATCGACAGCAAAACGTTCATCTTTTTGGACGTCAAACCCTCACTGAGATTGGGTATTCTCCACTGGTTGCCTATACTATAAATGCGCAAGAACAAAGAAACAGCCAAAACACATTTAACTACTCTCGAATTGCGCTACCCAACTCTATTCAACCCTCTGCATTTACAATTTATAAATCTCACCAAGCTCTGAATATTCTTTATAACAACAAACATGAAGCGGTTTTGAGCTTGGCTCAAAAATCAACCCGAGTTCGAGGTGTCGCAAATTTAGAGTCGGGATGGAATGTTTTAAATGCCAACATTAATCCGGATGGGAATGCAAACCAAATCGATGAAATCAAAGGATTTGGAATTGAAAATGAATCCTATGTGTTTGGCCGTCGACATTCTGTTTATACGCAGACTAATTCCGATCTTCCTCCCAATGGAGTTGTCTACTACCATGCAAAACCTGCGAGAACTGTGATGGGAACGATAACCACTTGGAAAAATAAAGGACTTATTTTTAGACAAGACCTTGTCAGCCTTTCTGTGGCCGCCGAAGCTCCTCGCATTTCCCCTCATCTTGCTGGGATCACACCTCAAGGGGAAATTTGGGCAGGTTTTATGGACCATGGTCAAACTTGGAAAAACCAAGGCGTCATCTTTAGAGCAAACAGTCATTAAACTCTAGACGTTTTGTAAAAATTACTGATTTCCTCT
>JACPSU010000071.1 GCA_016193105.1 Deltaproteobacteria bacterium
AAATTTCTTTCTTAAGTTTTCTAAAACTTTTTCACGCTCAGCCCCCGTCACTTTTCCAGCACCACCGGGGTGAGGGACTTTAACAATTTTTGCATTTTTTCCTAAGACAGAAGGATCACAGGTTTCAGGGTTGTCTCTGTTTTCGCAAACGCCTCCACGGGACTCTACCCATGTAACAATGGTATCTTGAGCCGCGGATCCTACACCGACCACAAGTCTTAGATCATTCATTTCAGCAGCGGTATCTAAAAGTTCATGACGGTGTTGGACAATGGGGCTACTAGGGCTTTGGGCCATCCAATAATCCCCTTTAATAGCTCCTTCAATGGTTTTGTCTTGATATTGGCCATGGATGCAATAGACAAAGGTGTTTACAAAAAGATAAGAGCGATTGATTCCAATATGATTTAAAAAGTGCTGCATTTTTTGGCCTGTACCACCGGTAAAAGAGTGACGAGAGAGCGCTTCATCTTGAGCCCCTTCTTGTCCAATCACCAAAACTTTGGCTTCATTTTTTCCCAAACGGCCACGATAAAAAATAGGGCCCCAATGCCAGCGATAACGCTCACGCTCTAAAACAGCCTTTCCAATCCCTCTATAATTGGGAGTAGAGGCAAAAATTTCAAGCCATTTGGAATCTTGTTCCGGGCCGGCATCATATTCCCACGGATTTCCGCGATCGGCTTTGGGCGAAAATTTATCAAGCTCTTCTTCTTGTGCCAATACGGGGAGAGCAAAACTTAGGACTAAGCCTAAGGTTAAAAGGTGTTTGGTAAACTTCATTGTTCCTCCTTCTTGTCATCCTCCGGCTTGACCGGGGGATCTTGGATTTTTAGTTTCGGTAAGAAAAAATTTGTGTGAATCATCTGTTGCAGTTGAAACATCCGTTCTTGATAAGGTCTATCCGTAGATGTGAGAAGGTTATTGCGATAGACCCCCAGTGTTTTTAAATGAGCTTCCATTTTTCCAAGGGTTTCTTCTAAATTCAAATTTAAGACAGGATCCATATAGACCACTTTATTTCGTACGGGTTCTCCTTCAATCTGAGGCAAAAGCTGGACATCAGGTTCTAATTTTCTGACGTATTCATCATAGCCATAGACGGCACGCCCTCGAATAATAACCGCAACAATGTATTGAACATCTGTTTCAAACAAAGATTCCATGGGGCTGTAATTAGGATTGGGATCTTCTAAAATAAAAAAGTCGGCTAAATTGCCAGGTTTAATTTCTCCAAGCTTCGGATGGCCAATCATTTTGGCTGCGTTGGTGGTCATCATCTGAAAAATTTCTTTGTCTGATACGTGGGCTTTAATTTGATCGAGATAAAACCGAGCCATGCGGGCTTCATCTAAGACGTGTTTAGATCCGCTAGGGCTCCAGTCGGAACCTAAAGCTACGGGGACCCCTTTTTTAAGAAGGGTTTCGATATCTAATGTGTCGCCATATAAAAGAAGATTTGACACAGGAGACCAGACAATCCCCATATTCCAGGTGTTTAAAAAAGAAATATGGGCATCGCTTTGGGGATCTATGCCGCTACTGTGAATGAGTCCAATCGGAGGCCTGGGTGTATTGGCTGGATCAGAAAAATAAGGATGGGCCATTAAGGCTTCAAATTCTGTTCTGCACAAAGGATCAAACCCATGGTCTCTTAAAAAGCCTGTCCGTCCTTCGGCCAAATGGACAATATAGGATTGAATTTTATCTTCGCTTCGACGTTTATTAAAGCTATCCAAGGCATCTTTGGCTACAACTGTTCCGTTGGCTTTGGGTTCAAAAATTTCAAATGAAGAGACAATTTTTTTGCCGTTATTAAGCTCTAAATCAGATTCAAAATCGGTGCCACGAACGACAAGTCTTTGGGTTGCATCTTTAGATTCACTATCCAAAATGCCAGATTCTTGAATGAGGGTCGTTCCGCCAGCTAACGCTTGGATTTCATCATATAAAAGAAGGCCGATTTTAAATTCAGGAATGTTTAGAGCTTTGTAGGTGGTTCTAAAATTGTTTCGGTAATCTTCATCTTTTCGCCATTCAAAGCGATTAGAAAACTGCGACTGAGCCCCTTTCCACACAGGCATAATGTTATAGGTCATGTGGGTATGAAGGTCGATAAGACCTGGATAAATATAGCCATTGGTGTGTAAAAATCGAAGCCCCTTTTTATTTTTCAAAGAAGGTCTTGTTCGACTGACCGATTGAATGACCCCATTTTCAACCAAGACATAGCTTTCAGCAAAAGATCCATCTTTTTTTTGTGCCACGGTGCCGTCCGAACGGACGACTTTTCCATAAATCAGAAGGCGACGTATGAGTTCTTGGGGTTGGGGAGAGGATTCAGGAGTTTGCGCAAAAGATAAGGTGCTGTTGATTAGGATCAGTCCTAATAAAATGAGAAAACGTTGAAAAGCTCTTGTCTGCATAGTTAATTATGAATTAAAAGAGCCTTTTCATATCTTTTACGCTTGTAATTGTCAAGGTGCTTCGTTTAAAGTAATTCTTTGTGATTACGATTTCAGAAACCAAAGTCGACGGCCTCTATGTGAGGCAGTATTTCCCTGCTGAGCCGATTTTTTCTGCAAATAAAGTTCTATTTTTTCATGGCTATCCTGGAAGCCAAAAAAACTATGATTTGGCTGAACATTTGGCTCTTAAAGGGTTTGAATGTTATGTGTGGCATTACCGGGGCGCGTGGAAAAGCGAAGGACTTTATTCTTTGGTTTCAAATTATAGAGATACCGAAACCATCTTAAATTTTTTAAAGAAAAAAGGGTGTGGTGATGAGGCTATTTCTTTGGTTGGGGCCAGCTGGGGGGGATTTGTGGCGTTAGAAACGTTCGCTAGAAGCCCTAATTTAAAAAAAGTGGTTCTTTTAGCCCCTTTTATCAATATGGGATCAGATGAAAAAGCGCTTCAAACCGGAGTGCGATTTTTATCTTCGATTACCAAACCCTCTATTCGAAATTATGAAAAAGAAGATATCGAGAAAGATTTAAGAACCATTGAGCGAGACTACAATCCTTTAAAAAAACTTTCTGATTTGGACGGGAGCAAGGTGCTCATCATCCACGGAGAAAATGATACGATTTGTCCCATCGAGCATTCGGTGAAGATCAAGTCTTTGTTTAAAACACCGGCAAGACTTTATCAGTTAGATGGGCAAGATCATTTTCTTCACACACGGGAAACGGTGTTTGATTTTTGTTTTTCTTTCTTAAAGGAGGAATAGGTATGAAAAAGACTTTTCTTTTAGTGCTTTTGGGTTTTGTGGTATCGTTTCAACTAATGGCAGCAACAACAACTAAAAAAGTGATTGCTCATCGAGGGGTGAGTGGCACGTATCCTGAAAATACAATGATCTCTTTTAAACGAGCTTTAGAAACCAAAGCAGAGTTTATGGAGCTCGACGTTCATTTGTCTAAAGACGATCAAGTGGTGGTGATGCACGACGAAGATATGTCGAGAACCACCAATACGACAGGACTTATTGGAACTTATCCTCTGGCGGTTTTGAAAACATTTTCTGCCGGATTTTCAAAAAAATATGGATATAAGTTTTATAAAGAAAAAATTCCGACATTGCTTGAAGTCTTAAAGCTTATTGAAAAATCTCGCATCACGTTACTCATTGAAATTAAAAGCCACGATAAAGATGCTGCTTATAATGAAAAAGTGGGGCCCATCGTCTATGATGTAGTGATGAAAAATTATCCGCAACTCAAAGATCGTGTGGCGTTTATTTCATTTAATGTGTCGATTCTAGAAAAAATTAGAGAATTGGATAAAACCGTGCGCTTAGGGCCCATCTTTAATGAGATTCCACAAGAGGGGAGTTTGGCCGATCAAGCGTTAAAACTCAATACGGATGTCGTCGTATTTTCTAAAAAACTCTTGGCGCTCCAAAATGTCATCGAAAAAACAGATCGGGTTAAACACTTTATCTATACGGTGACCCCACCTGAATTTGCCCAGGTCGATCAAGTGGACGGCCTCTACGGCTTTGCCACCGACTACGCCGATCAGATTGAGTGATAAAATAAGCTTTTATGGAGTGACTATTTTGGCGCATAGTTCAGAATAGACTTGACTATTTTGGCATATGGTCCATAATAGACATATGCTCATTAAGCGATATCTTCACCCGTTTCTGATCAAAGACCTTCAAAAAAAGATGGTTTTCCTGGGAGGCCCTCGTCAGTGTGGGAAAACAACCTTGGGGCAGCGGGTGATAGAAGACTTTCCTTATGCCCGTTCTAAACAAGGCCTTTACCTAAACTGGGATGACGATGACCATCGTAGGAGAATTTTAAAAAGAGAATGGAGTGACCAAGATGAACTCATTTTATTGGATGAGCTTCATAAGTTTCACAGATGGAAAAATTGGCTTAAAGGAACCTATGATACGACGAAAGATAAACATCGATACTTTGTGACTGGAAGTGCCAGATTAGATGTGTATCGACGCGGAGGAGATTCCTTATTGGGGCGCTATCATTATTGGCGGTTACATCCTTTTACGTTATCAGAATCTATTCCAGGAATTACTCCAAAGGAGTGTTTTAAAAGACTGATGACAGTTGGGGGATTTCCAGAACCTTTTTTAGATGCCAATGAACAGGAGAGTAAACGTTGGCGAAGAGAAAGAATTGAACGGGTGATCAAAGATGACATTCGGGATCTTGAGCAACTTCATAATATTTCTGCCTTATCCTTATTTGTAGATGCTTTACGGCAGCGCGTAGGAGGCCAAATTGTGCTTTCAAATTTAGAAGAAGATCTACAGGTTTCCCAAAAAACACTGAAACGTTGGTTAACAGTTCTTGAAAACATGTATCTTCTATTTATTGTAAGGCCTTTTACCACTCGTCTTCCCAGGGCGATTCAAAAACCTCCCAAAGTTTATTTTTTTGATAATGGGGATGTTGTGGGAGATGAAAGCCAAAGATTTGAAAATTTAGTGGCAAATCATCTTTTAAAACAGATTCATTTTTTAGAGGATAGTACCGGAGAGCGGTTTGAGTTAAGATATATCCGGGACAAAGAGGGACGGGAAGTAGATTTTGTTATTATCCGGGAAGGAAAAGTAGAGATATTGGTTGAAGCAAAGTTAAGTGATTCTAAAATTCATCAGCCTTTACGTTATTATGCCGAAAGATTGAATCCTAAAAAAGCTGTTCAAATAGTGGCCCATCTTCCCTCTTCTTTTAATAAAGGAAAGCTTTTTGTAGAAGATCCTTTTAAAGCTTTTCAATAGATTTCAATTTAAGGTGTAGCTTCAAGTTTGATTTGTTTGCCTTCGGGGAGTGTGGTGTTGAGTTCATCGATAAACTTATCAATCCAGGGGGCAGGCGTGTCATAAGGAGAGTGGATTTCAACGAAGTTAATATGAACTCCATCAATTGGGATATCTTCTCTGAGAACATGGGCATAGCGTTCGAGTTGAGCTTTAAGTTTTCGTCCTTGGTCAGTCGCTTCTTCGAAAGCTAAACTAGCTTTCGTTTCAATGAGAGAATTTCGCCCTGTCCAATATTCAAAAATCATATCTGCTCGTCCCTCTGTCCCACCTGGGGTGGCTGGGACAGGAGGTTCATACGTAATTTTTTTAACAATTTTTTTCGGATGATGTGCATATTTAGTTCCCACGTGGGCTTGATAAATGTGGCCATTCAAACTTTCAGCCCCATCTTTTTGAAGTGTGCGCATCATTTCATCAATGACATTGTCATAGCCTGAAGGATTGGTGCGATGGAGGCGTTCTAGGATATCAAATACTTCTTTCTGAGAAAGGGGTCTACCTCTAATCTTATACGTATTTTCTAAAAGGGCGGTTCCTAAATTAAGTTGAGGATGGGAAATTGAAAGTACACCTTTTTTGAGAATGGGTGCAGGAACCAATCGATTGAAGGCTATATAGGCATTACTCCCTCCTCCTAGAATTTTTTTGGCTTGATACTGAACGCCATTTACATAGACGATGTTGATCGTGTTGATCAATCTTTGACGAGCTTGGGGATTAGGAATACTACCCACATATTCTCCCAAATTTTGCCATCGCCGTTTTAACGTGGCGATAGAATCGCTTTTACCTAAATTTACTAACCCCAGATTTCGGATGCGGTCTGCATAGACTTTGTCTAAATCTTTCAAAAGAAGTGTTTGGGTTTGAGCCGATTCTTTGGGCATGGCTTCGATAGATTTTCTGAGCTCCTGCCAGTCTTTTTTAAGTTCACTGAGGGATGTGTGAGAGCTTAAAGCTTCTCTAGGGTCTTCGACACCGATGCGATTAAAAGCGTCCTCTATCCCTACATTGTCGGGGTAAAGTTCTTGTGCTTCGTCTCGTGCTTTGGCCAAGAGATATCTTTCAGCTGGAGTAAGTTCTCCTCCTCTTCGGCTAACCCCTTCTGAAATAGTGTCCAACGCATGATTTCGCCACTCATTTTCCTCAGGCAACGCACTGAAATAATCATGTAGTTGAATACAAGGGTCTTCTCTCCCAAATCTTTTGACGCACGGTTCTGACAGCAATACCGCTGTGTCTCGTCGTGGAGCAGGGGTTACGGGGACAGGATGCGGAGCAGGGGGAGGTGCATGAACGGGAGCAGGAGGCACAGAAGGTTTGGCAGGGACGATCTCAAGATAGGGTTGTCGAGTCATGGCCTCTGCATATGAGCGCTCCATGACGGGTTCCGCTCCATTTTCAAGTCTAATAGGGAGTAAATCTAATTCTTTGGCTGAGGCTCTTTGTTTGGGCCCCATAGTGGCTTCATCAATAGAAAGAACGGTTCCTAATTTTTCTCTCCTAATTTCTCCTGCTCTTGTTTTATAGGTGAAATAGATTTCATCTCCTGGTTTTAGAGGTGTAGTGGTCGTCTTTAAGGTTTGGGTGGGGGGGCTAAATGGGTCTTTTCTGGCTTTACCTCGGATGAATCTTCGAGTCATATCTCCAATGTCGTTGGTATCAATAAATACGATAGAACCATCTTCTCTAACTCCTAAATTTGGATCTTTAACTTCAATGTCCAGGCTTTTTTCTCGTCTCAGTGTGGAGACTGCTTCATCAATTTCAGAAAGATTAGG
>JACPSU010000072.1 GCA_016193105.1 Deltaproteobacteria bacterium
AAAAATATTAATTTTTTCTAAGGTAAGGGCCACAGCATCTGAGACTTGTTTAATGAGATCTATCCTCTCATAAAGTTCAATAATTTTATCCTCATTTTCACATAAAAAATAAAGGTGTCCCAAACATTTCTTTTGATAAATCAAAGGCATGACAATCGAAGGAAGTCCCATCTCTTTAATTTTCTTTACTGTATCTTCGACAATGGTTTGAGATAAAATCACTTTTTCAACAGGCAAAATACCTTTCAAAGCTTTTTCAACACGGATGGCCAACTCTTCTTGTGTAGAACTGGCATTAATCCAGGCAATGAGGTGATTTAACTGCTCTAAATATCGTTTTGTTTTATGAAGCTCTCCTTCTACAGATTGTAATCTTTGCGTTCTCTGAGCCACTTGAGTTTCAAGCTTTTCAATAATCTTTTCTAATTTCTTATTTTGAGTTTTTAAATTGGCTGTTAAGTGCTCATGCTTAGAAACCAAATCAAAATGATGAGCTCCCTGAATGAGGGCCTCGCGAATTTCCTTAGAGGAGCTGGATTTTAGAACAAAACGAAAAACCTCTCCATCATTAATGGCCTCTTGAGTAACCTGAGCATCCAGCTTGTCTACCAATAGAATACGAACTGTTTGAGGAAATATTTTTTTTAAATATTCAAAATCTTGAACCTGAGGGGATAAAATAACTTTAATGGGTTTTGTCCTTAAAAGAGAGGAGGCCTCTTTCAAAGAAGGGGCATAATACAGATGAAAATAAGGGCTATGGGCAGAGGAAAACGTCGCTGATCCAAGACCGATAAATAAGACACCTTGCCGCTCCATCTCTGTTTTCCTTTGATAATTGTTTGTGGGGAAAGCGACAACCTTAAAAGTAAATTCATTATGAACGATCTAATCAGGTTTGTCAAACCAGTCGCTAGCGACCACCCGCTAGAGAGCGAATTGAATGGCCTCTAAAAGGGCTTCCAGAGACTCTTTCCAGGCTTGAGTGGGAGAAATTTTTTCAGGAAGCTCATAGGTAATCATCGCAATTTTTTTCTCTCGCCCAGCATAATTTCCCAAGGATCCCGGCGTAGGATACCCAATATCTTCGGTGACCGGATAGCCATTATGCTTTGCCATGGCATGCGCAAGTTCGCGAGCAGGCCCATCGTAATTAATCTGATGGTTAATGATACTATGAAAAGAAATAATTTTAGAAGGATTCGATTCTTCAATGAGATTGATAAAAGCTTGAACCTCAGGTTCAGAGCCAGGCTTGGGGCCTGGATAATATTTAGACTGAGAAGCTTTAGGGGTCCAGTCTTTAGTGGGAAAATTCCGATTGAGATCAACTTTATGGGCATTCACACGTGTTTGATTTTTAAATCCGTCGGGATTGGCAATAGGGACAACGATCAAAGTCTTATTAGGAAACTTCTGTGCATTTTGAATCAGGTAGTCTTTTAAGGTGAGCGCTAAAGAAACCCCTTCTGGCTCATCCCCATGAAAGCCTCCATAAAAATGGATACACTCACCAGAATTTCCAATCTTCCACGCACGAAGGGGTTCAGATAAAACAGAATATCCTATGTTCCACTCAGAAACCGACATAGACTTAAGCTCCTTATTCCACAAAATCCTGCCACTCCATTCACGATCATATCTTTTATTTCAAAATCACGAAAGGGTAATAAAGACTGATGAAGCTCATCTGAAATCCCATATAAAAAAACAAAGAGGACAGAAAACCAAAAATGTTTTGATGCTCTAAAAGATAATAGACCTAACGGAGCATAGGCTAAAAAATGATAAATAATATCCACCCCTTTAAAGGTCTGACTTTCACTCATGGGCTCTGGAACGGGATGGTGAGAGAAATAAAAAATCAACGTACACCAGGCAAGAACAGGTCCCCAAAAAACAAAAAAATGCTTTATGTGACCCATACAGGGGAAGGCCCTTTGGGAGAAGAAAGAGGCACATGTCCCTTGGTTTTGGCCTCCTGCTTTTGCCCAAACTTTTGCAAAATATCATTGGCTACAATCATTCCACACTGCGAAGCTTGAACAATCCCACGAGAAATTCCCACGCCATCCCCAACGCAGTAGAGGTTATCAATTTTAGATTCTAAATTAGATTTTAAAACAGTACGACTCGAATACCATTTGATTTCTGGCCCATAAAGAAGTGTATCGGAGCCACAAACACCAGGCATCAGCTTATCCAAAAGTTCTAACATTTCTGAAATAGCCATCAGTTGCGTATAGGGAAAGGCATAGCCTAAATTTCCAGGAGTTGCAGATTTAAGCGTAGGCTGAAGATTCATTTCATGAAGTCTTTTTTCTGTTGTTCTTCGATTTTCTTTTAAATCGCGAAGTCTCTGGACAATAACCCCATTACCAAGCACGTTACACTGTCTGGCCACCGCTTTTCCGTATTCATAGGGATCATTAAAAGGATGTGTAAACTTGGTTGAGACTAAAAGCGCAAAGTTGGTATTGGCTGTTTTTTTAGAATCATCAGAATAACTATGTCCATTACACGTAATCAGCTTATCGACTTCTTCTTGCACCACTTCTCCGCCGTAATTGACACAAAACGTACGGGCTCTTAAATCTGTTTTAGGAGTGCGGGCCACAAGCTTGGGCTCATACACCACGTCACAAATTTCTTTCATCACCCAATTGGGGAGCTCCACACGCACCCCGATATCGACTTGATTATTAATAAGTTCCAAGCCTATTTGCTCAGCCAATTTTTTAAAAAAGGTCATCCCTCTTCGGCCAGGGGCCAGTACCAAATAAGGAGATGTTTCAATAGATTCCTTGGTATTGGCAAGATCTTTCACATGCACTTCAAAGCCACCATCTCGCTCAGCACATCCCACCACTTCATGATAAAAACGAATATCAATCCGATCCTTCATGTATGTGTACATGTTTTTTAAAATTTCAAAATTATGGTCTGTTCCTAAATGTCTGATTTTGGCAGAGAGTAAATGAAGCCCGCAGCGAGCTGCTCGGACTTTGATAGATTCAATCTTTACCTCATCATCCCCATAAACACGAATATTTTTTTCATTGGAAAAGCGCATATAAACATCATCTACTTTTCGCATGAGGCGACCAAATAAATCCATGTCATGGATATATTCTTGAAGATTTCCGCCGTATTCACGATCGGTAGAAAATACGAGTTTCCCATCGGAAAAGCTTCCAGCTCCACCCCATCCTTCCATGAGATCCTTCCCTTGTTTTCGATCCCGATTTTCTAAAGGCTTTCCTTTGTCCAGGAGTAAAATTTTAAGATTAGGATTTTCTTCGATGAGGAAAAGAGAAGTAAAAATGCCGCTTGCTCCGGCGCCGACTACAATAACGTCATAAGCCATACAAAAAGGGAGTAAAACACAAAATGAAAATCGTTGCAACCGCTGTTCCATTTTTGCTACTCTAAAAAAATAGGAGGTACGCACATATGATCAATTCAAAATGGTGTTGTAAAATATGCCCCGAATGGGCAACTTTGATTTTAAGACTAACCGTTGGAATAACCTTTTTTCTTCATGGTTCTCAAAAAGTATTTGGGGCCTTTGGCGGGGGTGGGCTAGCAGGGACAGCGGGCTTTCTCTCACAACTTGGCTTTCCTATGCCAGAAGTGATGGCTTATGTCTTAGGCTTTACAGAATTCTTAGGAGGCTTAGGCATATTGTTAGGCCTTGGAACACGACTTTTTGCAGCTCTGCTTGCTTTTACGATGGCCGTAGCTATTTTTATGGTGCATCTCAAAAATGGTTTTTTTGCCAGCCAAGGAGGCTTTGAGCTCCCCTTTATACTTTTAGGATCTTGCCTAGCACTTGCTTGCACAGGATGCCAAAAATGGGGGTTCGACTGCATTCTCCACAAAAAGTGCTGCGGAGAGTAATCGCTCAAACCTGAGAGATTATCTTAACTTATTATTTCTGCCTATTTTTTCACTTCCACCGGTGGAAGTGAAATTTTGTGCAGAATTCTAAAGGGCACCTCTAAAAACTATCAAAGTCAGGATATAATCTTCTGCGGTCATTGCCCGACTTGATCGGGCAATCTAGGTTCTTAGCCATGCTGTAATAGTGAGCCATTTGTTCTTAAAGAAATTATTCTTTACAAGTTTTGAGAAACAATGTTTATTTAAGTTTAACTATATAGGGAGGTATCGATGCACAAAGAACTTTTAGAAAAATCAAAGGAATTAAAAAGCGGGTTGGGTGCTATTGCATTTGCCATAGTTGAAGGGCTGAGGAGAAGTGGAGCTGAAAAAGAGCAGATTAACCAGATTTTAGAATTATTACAGAAACAATTTCCAAAGCTCAAGAATGATGAATGTAATGCCCTTTGTAAAGTAACAGAAATGCGCTTACAAACAGATAAAATACCTGGAAAAGAGATTTGGTATTAGCCTCTTTCAATCGCACATAACAACTAGCTTTTAATTCATGGATCCCCCGGTCAAGCCGGGGGATGACAAGGCTGTAAAACATCCAAATAAGCGGGTAATAACTTAGAAATATATTTTATAATAGAGGGGATCCCTGAGATATTTTAGAGATCTCAAGGGATCCCGTTCATTTTACTTTTTCTTTTTTGCTTCTTTTTTCTTTTTAAAATCGATCGATGCC
>JACPSU010000100.1 GCA_016193105.1 Deltaproteobacteria bacterium
TTTGGAGGACAAAAATTTATTGAAACCTCTGTTTTAAAAATCCAAGAACTTAAAAAGTGGCGGGAAGCTCAAAGCCTTTCTTTTGAAATAGAAGTCGATGGGGGGATTAAGACAGAAAATATTGATTTAGTCGCCAAGGCGGGAGCAAATATTTTTGTTTCTGGATCTGGAATTTTTAAAACACCCGATTATCAAAAAACAATTTCTCAAATGAAAGCAAGCATACAATGACAGATAACGCTAAAGACGTTGCGCTTATTGATTCTTATCTTAAGAAGATGGATATCGATTCTGACAAAACAAAAAAGGCCCCCAATATTTGGTGCATTGAACAAAACAATGCTGAAATCTTCATTATTGCGGCTGGAGGATTTGTTATTCTACAAGCCAAAATCATGGCTCTTCCTAGGTCTAACATCTCTACATTTTATCGAAAGCTCTTAGAACTTAATGATAATGTAGAAGAATCTCTGGGCGCTTCCTTTGGAATTAATAAAAATAACGAAATTATTTTAAAAATGCTTCGTCCCATGACCAACTTGGGACTCAATGAATTTATTTATTATATGACTAGTATTGCATTTGTGGCAGATAAACAAATTATGGCCCTCAAAGAAAGATTTAGAGATTAAATGAGCACCTTTACCCTAACTGGAAACAACCTTACTCTTCAAAAACTAGAAGAAATTGTTTATCACAACACGTCTGTCTCTTTGGGCCCTTCTGCTCAAACACAAATGGAAAAAAGCCAAAAGCTTCTTGAAAAATGGCATAAAGAAAAAAAGACAATCTATGGATTAAATACCGGCTTTGGAAGCTTAAGTGATGTTAAAATTAAAGATCAAGATTTACTAACGCTTCAAAAAAACTTAGTTCGATCTCATGCGTGTGGAGCGGGACTCCCTTTTTCTGAAGAAGAAGTACGAGCGATTGTTCTTGTTCGAGCCACTAGCCTAGCCAAAGGATATTCTGGTGTTCGCCCTCTTTTAGTTACTAAGCTTTTGGAGCTTTTAAATAAAAACGTTATTCCTTTGATTCCACAAAAAGGTTCTGTGGGGGCCAGTGGAGATTTAGCCCCTTCGGCGCATTTGGCCCTAGCTTTGATCGGAGAAGGAGAGTTTCTCAAAGGAAAAATAGCAGGCATTGAACTTCAAGGCCGAGAAGGATTAGCTCTTATCAATGGAACTCAGGTCATGACTGCGCTTTCGGCTCTTAATATTTTACAGGCTCAAAAGTTGGCACTGCTTTTTTATAGAAAAAAGTAAAATTCAAGAAAAGCATAAAGAGTGTACCAAAGTTCAAGATGCTTATTCTTTTCGATGCATTCCTCAAGTTCATGGAAGCTCACAGGACGCCCTATTTTTTGTCCAAAAGATTATAGAAACAGAATTAAATTCTGTAACAGATAATCCTGTGATTTTTACCGAAGAAGAACTTTGGATTAGTGGAGGAAATTTTCATGGCCAATATCTCTCTCAAGCCATGGATTTTCTCGCCATTGCAATGACAACGCTGGTTAACATTTCTGAACGCCGAATCGAAAAACTCCTCGACTCTAAATTTAGTGGCCTTCCTCCTTTCTTAGCAAAGAACGAAGGGTTGGAATCGGGACTCATGCTGGCCCATGTTACGGCTTCTTCTTTGGCCTCGTACAATAAAGTTTTATCTCATCCTGCAAGCACAGATACGATTCCTACATCAGGAAACAAAGAGGATCACGTCAGCATGGGGGTTCATGCGGCGCTGAAGGCTAAGGAAATTTTAGGTCATGCTGAAGATGTTCTAGCAATTGAGCTTTTAGCTGCTCGTCAAGGCATTGAACTTCGAAGGCCTTCCAAAACAAGCCCGGATCTTGAAAAAGTGATGGCCATTTTAGAAAAAGAAATCCCCCCCATTACAAAAGATCGCGTCTTTTCAAAAGATATTTTAAAAATCAAAACTCTCTATCCCAAAATCCTCTCCCAACTTTATGAATCCTGTAGTTAAGGCCCCTAGAGGCACCAAGCTTTCTTGCAAAGGATGGGCTCAAGAAGCTGCCTATCGAATGATCCAAAATAATTTAGATGCTGAAGTGGCTGAATGCCCCGAAGATCTTGTGGTTTATGGAGGATCTGGAAAAGCAGCCAGAAATTGGGAGTGTTTTCATGCCATTTTAAAAAGTCTTCGAGAGCTTGAAAATGACGAAACTCTTTTGGTTCAATCTGGGAAACCCGTTGGAATTTTAAAAACTCACCTGGATGCTCCGCGCGTTCTTATTGCTAATTCTAATTTAGTTCCCGCATGGGCCACTTGGCCAGAATTTCGAAGACTCGAGGCACTGGGGCTCATGATGTATGGGCAAATGACTGCGGGAAGTTGGATTTACATTGGAACTCAGGGCATTCTTCAAGGAACGTATGAAACCTTCATGGCCGCTGGAAAAACGCATTTCAACAGCAATTTAAAAAATAAACTTGTCCTCTCAGCAGGCCTAGGAGGCATGGGGGGAGCTCAACCTCTGGCTGCTACTTTGGCTGGAGCTGTGTTTATTGGAGTAGAAGTCGACCCTGAAAGAATCGAAAGAAGACTTAAAGCTGGTTATGTGGACTTAAAAGCAGCTTCTTTTGAAGAAGCCATTTCTCTTGCCCAAAAATTTCAAAAAAAAGGAGAAGCAAAATCCATTGCTCTTTTAGGAAATGCGGCTGACATTTATCCTCTGTTTGTTAAAAAAAATATTGTCCCAGATCTTGTCACAGACCAAACAAGCGCTCATGATACTTTGAATGGCTATATCCCCCACGGGCTTTCTCTCTCAGAAGCAAAAATATTAAGAGAAAAAAATCCAGAGGCCTACATTAAGCAGGCCTCTCATTCTATCGTCATTCATGTTCAAGCCATGTTGGATCTCCAAAAGAAGGGGGCCCACGTCTTTGACTATGGAAATAATATCCGCGCCCAAGCAAAATCGGGCGGCCTTATCCATGCTTTTGACTTTCCAGGATTTGTTCCTGCCTACATTCGGCCTCTTTTTTGTGAAGGACAAGGCCCTTTCAGGTGGGTTGCTCTTTCAGGAGAACCCGAAGATATTTACGCCACAGACAAAGCCCTAGCTGAAGCTTTCCCTCAAAAAGAACATTTAAAAAATTGGTTAAAAATGGCTAGAGAAAAAGTTCCCTTTCAAGGACTTCCCAGTCGTATTTGTTGGTTGGGTTATGGGGAACGAGAAATTGCTGGACAAATTTTTAACGATTTGGTCGCCAAAAAGAAAGTGAAAGCTCCGATTGTGATTGGACGAGACCATCTAGATTGTGGCTCGGTCGCTTCTCCCAACCGAGAAACTGAAGGGATGAAAGATGGCAGTGATGCTATTGCAGATTGGCCCATTTTAAATGCGCTCATTAATGCCGTTAATGGTGCCAGTTGGGTTTCTTTTCATCATGGAGGGGGCGTAGGAATCGGGTATTCGTTACACGCGGGGCAAGTCATCGTCGCAGACGGAACAAAGGAAGCTAGTAAAAGACTTTCTCGTGTTTTAAACTCCGATCCTGCCATGGGAGTTTTGCGCCATGCCGATGCAGGCTATGAACGCGCCATTCAAATTGCGAAGGAAAATAAAATTAAAATTCCGATGATTTAAAGATATGAAACTTCTGATCACAAATATTAAACAACTCGTCACAATGGCAGGGGTGGCTAAAAAGGGGGGGCGAAAGCCTCAGAAAGAAGATCTCGCTATTATTTCTAATGCTGCACTTTTGATTGAAAATGAAAAGATTTCCTGGATCGGAAAAAACTCAGAAGCTAAGAAATTTAAAAAATGTAAGATTTTAGATGCTAAAGGAGCCGTGATTCTTCCTGGTCTGATCGATTCACACACACATCTTATCTTTGCAGGGTCTCGCCATGAAGAATTTGCCAAACGCAGTGAGGGCAAGACATATCTTGAAATTGCCAAAGAGGGGGGTGGAATTTTAAGTACCGTTCGAGAAACTCAAAAAGCCCCTCTCAATACTCTGATAAAATTAGCCCACGCCCGCATTCAAAAAGCCCGTTCTTTTGGAATTACAACCCTAGAAGCTAAAAGTGGCTATGGACTCAGTCTTAAAGATGAACTTAAATGTTTAACGGCACTCCAAAAACTCTCTCGCACAGAAAAAATTAATTTAGTTTCCACTTTTATGGGCGCTCACGATTTTCCACCAGAATTTAAAGATAACAAAGAGGCCTATGTGGAACTTTTATGTAAAGTAATGATTCCTCAAGTAGCACAAAAAAAATTAGCGAAGTTTTGTGACGTTTTTATTGACGAGGGGTTTTATACGCTCTCTCAAACTGAAAAAATTTTAAAAACAGCTATTACTCATGACCTTCGAATTCGAATCCATGCCGATGAATTTAAGCCTTTAGGAGGAACAGAACTTGCCGTTTCTTTAAACGCAAAAAGCGTTGATCATCTGATGGCTGTTACAGAACAGGGGATTTCCGCGCTGGCCCATTCTCATACTGTTGCAACACTTCTTCCTGGAACTTCTTTTTTCTTGGGAAAAACCTACGCCCCAGCTCGAAAGCTTATTGATGCGGGAGTGTGTGTAGCGTTAGCCACAGATTTTAATCCAGGCTCTTCTGTCACTCAAAATTTACTTCTCGTGGGCACGCTTGCCGTTACTCAAATGAAGCTCACTCTTTCTGAAACGCTTTCGGCTATGACTTATAATGCTGCTAAAGGACTAGGACAAGAAGCCCTTATAGGCTCTATTGAAGTATCCAAACAAGCAGACTTGGCATTTTTTGATATTCCGTCTTATGAATATTTGCTCTACCACTTTGGAGATAATTTTTGCAAAAAAGTTATTTGGAAGGGGAAACCAACTGAATTTTAGGATCTTCTTTTTTTCGATAGACCATCCAATACACAACAAGCGTAACAAGCAGCCCCCCCAGAACATCCCAAGAATAATGTTGTTTGGTTGTTAGAGTCGATAGAGAAATAAGGATAGACCAAATGATCATGATCCAAGACCAGCATCTTCGATAATTCCAAAATCCTATCGCCACGACAAAACAAAGACTTACATGTTGACTGGGGAAACAATTGACCAGTCCATCTGCGATCCACAAGAATTGAAACACCGCATTCAAAATAGGCCCTTCAATGGGATATCTTCTGAATTCCCAAGGCAGTATGGTTGGGAAAAAGAAAAAAATGGGAAAGTGAATAGCAAAATTAACGAGATAGGCTTTTAACAATCTTTTCATGACATGAACATGGGTCACTAAAATGGCGGGTAGAAAAATCAAAATATAATCTGACATATAAATCCAGATTGTCCACGGATGAAATCCAAAAAAGCGATCGACTGCTGTTACCGGAAGCTCCCAGGGAGTAAAAACAGGAAAATGATTGGTATACCCATAGCCCACCGCAAAACAAGCCGATAGGGCAACTATCATTTTAAGACGAAATTGCGTAGAAATCGCGGTCATAGAAGAGCCTTTAATTTTTCAAGTTCTTTTCCTTGATCCCATTCATGGCCCCCAAATCCTTTATATTGAATTTTCCCTTCTCGATCTAAAACCACCGTGTAAGGAAGCCCATAAACCAGATAGGCCTGAGCAGCTTTTCCTTGGGGATCAAGAAAAATTTTAAAAGATAGTTTTTGTTCTTGTAGCAATTTATGAACCGCTTTTGGCTGTTCATCTAAATTAATTGCCAAAACTTCAAAGCCTTGGTTTCGAAGTTTCGTATAGGCCGTTTCCAAAGAAGGCATTTCTGCAATACAGGGTGGGCACCACGTAGCCCAAAAATTAATAAGAACCACCTTTCCGCGATAGTCTGAGAGTTTGTGTGTTTTTCCATCTACATCGGTCATCTCAAGTTCGGGGGCTACAGCGCCCGTCTTTAAAACAGGGTTTGGAAAATCTTGCTCTGTCCTAGGAGTATTCACTAAATCTTTATTTAAATAGAGAAAAAAGGCCGCCAGAATAATAACTACAAGGCCAACCAAACCAAAAAGTTTACGGATATTCATAGGTTAAAGGATAGGGCAACTATAGCGCACTCGCAGGCAAAAAAAAAGACCCTTTTTTAGGGCCCTTATCGACTTACAATTATAAGTATACCACACTTTTAAAATTTTGTGCAATTTTTTTTCTCAACTAGCCTTTTTGCGCTATCAACAGCCCTAAAATCGCGGCAACCCCCACTTAGGCCCCCACTCTTCACCTTAAAAAAACGTTTTTCACTCATCTTAAAGGTCGTGATATAATAAAAGTTAAGTGATGAATAAAAAACATGGCCAGGCGACCATTGAATATATAGCCGCCATGATGATGACCGTTTTATTTATCGGGCTTCTTTTGGCCCAAATTGACGAACCGCTTCGTCAATGGTGGGATCGTGTTGCCATGAAAATTGCAGCACCTTGTCCCAGTCAAGCTTGTGTTCAAAAACATGTCCAGCCTACCGTAGTTCCCCAAAAATAAATCCTCTTGCACCAAACCCCACGCTCTTGATATGGGGCTTGGATGGCTTATATCTTATCTATTGATCAAGGAACCACATAAAAAAAGGGGCACACCCTTGTTTCGAGCTATTGTATGGCAATGCCGAAGAACAGCAGATATTTGCAATCAACTCAAAAAAAGAGGAAAAGAAAAAATATTCCGAAAAAAAACAGGCCTTCTCTTAGATCCTTATTTTTCAGGAACCAAACTTAAATGGTATTTTGATCACCACCCGGACCTTCACAAAAAAGCGCTCAAGGGGGAAGTTTCTTTTGGGACGATCGATAGTTTTCTGGTTTCAAAACTTACTCATAACGCTGTTCATGTTACCGATCCTTCCAATGCTTCACGCACACTTCTCATGAATCTAGAAACTCTTGCCTGGGACAGAGAACTTTTAGATATTTTAAATATTCCTCATCAAATTTTACCTAAAATTAAATCTTCATCTGAAATTTATGGAAAAACAAAGAATGTTCCCGGCCTTCCCGACGGAATTCCTATCTGTGGTATAGCAGGAGACCAACAGGCTGCTCTTTTTGGGCAAGCTTGTTTTAACGTTGGGGAAGCCAAATGCACCTATGGCACAGGTTCTTTTTTACTTTTAAATACAGGGCCTAAAATTATTCGATCAAAAGCTAATCTTTTAACTACCGTTGCTTGGAAACTTAAAAATAAGACTACTTATGCTTTGGAAGGTTCCGCATTTATTGCTGGGGCGGCTGTTCAGTGGCTCAGAGATGGATTAAATCTCATTCAAAATTCCTCTGATATTGAAGCGCTTGCCAAAACTGTTTCTTCTTCGCAAGGTGTTGTTTTTGTTCCAGCCCTGACAGGCCTTGGAGCCCCTTATTGGGATACTCAGGCACGCGGGCTGATTTGCGGACTCACACGCGGGACTACAGCGGGCCATCTGGCCCGAGCCACGCTAGAAGGAATTGCGTTTCAAAACTATGAATTGCTACTGGCCATGCAAAAAGATTTAAAGAAAAAACTTTCTTCCTTAAAAGTAGATGGGGGGGCAAGCGTCAACGCTCTTTTGATGCAATTTCAAGCAGATCTTTTACAAACCAGAGTTATCCGTCCTAAGTTTGTCGAAACCACCGCTTTAGGGGCAGCTTGTTTGGCGGGGCTGGCCATTGGATTTTGGGAAGACCTCTCTTCCCTTAAAAAGGCATGGAAAAAAGATCAAGAATTTTATCCCAAAATGTCTTCTCAAGAACGAAAAGAACATCTTTTAAATTGGAAAGGGGCCATTCAAAAATGTTTAACTTAAAAAAATTATTTACGATCAGCCTTATCTTGCTCCTCCCTTTTTCTTCTTTAGCGCAAAATACTAGGGAGACCTCTGGGCCCAGCCCAACATGGGCAGCTTTGTGGGCCCATATTATTCCTGGCGGGGGACATATGTATCAAGGAGATTGGGGGAAAGGACTTTTATTTACAACCACAGAAGGTGCGCTACTTTCTTCTTCTCTCGTTTTACTAACTAAAGACAAAAAGAAAACAGATATGGCGGCCTTTAATCTCTTAACTCTTTTTCAAAACGAACATTTTTATAATATTTATTCTGCTTACCAAGATGCCAGAATTAAAATAAAAAATGAAGCCTATCTCTCAGAAATATCCAAAGAAAATATATTAAATCTCCTGGCCTCTCCTTTCGATTTAAATCTTTTAGGACGCTGGACATTCTTGCTCCCCATTTCCATAGTTACCGGAATCACTGCTTGGATTATGTCCGATGATAATCGTTCTGTAAAAATTAGAAGTAGTGGGGCCAGCTGGGCCTTTCCTCTTTTAGGGGGCCAATCTACCACGATTGGGGTTGGAGAAGAGGCCTATTTTCGAGGATATCTTCAATCCGAATTTAAAGAACTTTTTAAAAGCGAGTGGGTGGCCATTGGGTCTCAATCTCTCCTTTTTGCTGCAGCTCATGATATTTATATCGATGATCCCAAACTTCCTAAGGTTGCTCGCTATTGGCCCGGGGCTCTGCGATTTACATTTGCGGCCTATTCAGGCTGGGTGACAGAAAGAAATCACTATTCTATTAGAGAAAATGTTGCCATGCACGCATGGTGGGACTTTCTCTTGCTCAGCGGAGAATACTTAATTACGGGAAAAGTGGAGCCCTTTGTCTTGTCGGTTTCTTTGCCGTTGTAGTTCTTTGAGCTAGAAAGATAAAATTTTAAAAAAGAGTGCGGATGAGTTCATCTACGGTAGAGAGTCCAATAAACTCCATAGATCCTTTTGCTTTTAATTTTTTTAGATTCGATTTGGGTAAATAACAATACTTAAATCCCAGGCGCTCTGCTTCTTGGGCCCGAATTTCTACATGATGAACAGCTCGAATTTCTCCCGTAAGCCCTACCTCTCCTAAAAAGAGCGCTTTAGGTTCAACGGCTTTGTTTAAAAAACTAGAGGCCACGGCAACCATCACACCCATATCTATCCCTGGCTCTTGAATTTTAAGTCCCCCAACTACATTGACATAAATATCATGGTTATAAAGAGCAAGATCCGCCCTTTTTTCTAAGACAGCGACGAGAAGTGAAACACGATTATGATCAACTCCCATGGTTGTGCGTCTTGGCAAAGCAAGAGTTGTAGGAGTGACTAGCGCTTGAACCTCAATCAGTAAAGGACGCGTCCCTTCCACAGAAGTACTCACGACAGACCCTGGAACATTGAGCGGCCTTTCGGATAAAAAAAGCTCTGATGGATTTTCAACCCCCTCTAATCCCTTTTCATTCATTTCAAAAACACCAATTTCATTGGTTGAGCCAAAACGATTTTTCACCGCACGCAAAATCCGATAACTTTTTCCTCCGTCTCCTTCAAAATATAAAACTGTATCCACCATGTGCTCTAATACGCGCGGCCCGGCAATGGCCCCTTCTTTGGTCACGTGTCCCACAATGACAGTCGCTATTTTTTCTCTCTTGGCTAAATAAAGAAGCCGGGCTACCACCTCTCGAACTTGACCAATGCTTCCAGGGGCAGATTCTAGCTCTGAAGTATAAAGGGTTTGGACAGAATCAATCGCTAAAACTTTGGGTTTTAATTTTTTAACTTCTTGAATCACTTTTTCTAAGAGGGTTTCGGATAATAAATACAAATACTCATTTCCAGCTTTCAGCCGATCGGCTCTCAACTTTGTTTGCTCTAGAGATTCCTCCCCTGAAACATAAAGAACAGGCGTGTTTTGTTTGGCAATAGAATCAAAGGCTTGAAGTACCAGTGTGGATTTTCCAATGCCAGGATCCCCTCCTACAAGAACCAAAGATCCATCGACCAATCCCCCCCCTAATACACGATCAAATTCTTTAATTTTTGTAGAAATTCGAGGGGTTTTTTGCGCAATGAGTGCTGTAATAGGAGTAGGTGAGCGCCCCTCTTCATGAAAAGTTCTCGTTTCTAAAATTTCTGATTTTTCGATCTTTTTTTCTTCAACGAGCGTATTCCAGCCCTGACAATCGGGACACTTTCCCATCCACTTGGGACTTTGATACCCACATGCCTGACAGCTATAAACAGATTTTTCTTTTGCCATATCGAAAAACGCTAACATATTTATATTTCTTTATCAAAACATCGTTAAGACAAAGAACTTGAATATTTTTTGAAGCTCTCTATAATGCCTAAAAATTATGCTGACCATTAACGAGATCTTTTATTCCATTCAAGGAGAGTCCAGTTGGGCAGGGGAACCCTGTATTTTTATACGGCTCACAGCCTGTAATTTACGGTGTACGTATTGTGATACAGCCTATGCTTTTTATGATGGAAAAAAAATGAGTATTCAAGAAATTCTTAAAGAAATTCAAAAGTTTAACTGCAAGCTGGTCGAGGTCACGGGAGGGGAGCCCTTGCTTCAAGAAGAGAGTTATCCACTTATGGATATCCTTGTGGATAACTCCTATAAAGTCCTCTTAGAAACATCAGGGTCTATTTTAGTTAATAAAGTAAATCCTAAAGTCATTAAAATCATTGATTTTAAAACTCCTTCTAGCCAAATGACTCATCATAATCTCTGGGCCAATCTTTCTCATCTGAATACTCAAATAGATGAGGTTAAATTTGTCATTGGAGATCGATCTGATTATGAGTGGTCAAAGAGTGTGATTACTCAATATGGGATACTCAATAGATGTCACAAGGTATTAATGTCGCCTACTCACACCGTTTTAGATCCAGGAACATTAGGAAGATGGATTAGAGATGATAGCCTCCCCATCAAACTTCAAGTCCAGTTCCATAAATATCTAAAGATGTCTTAAAATTATTTCTTTGGCTTTTTTTGGTGCGGTTGGGTCGCTGGCCCGTGGGTTTTGAAAAGCTTGGCAAGCTCCACTTCTTTTTGGGCCTGTTCTAGTTTTTTCAGATAATTGGCGTACTCAATTTCACCCAAGACTTTGTTCATGCCGGCTTGCTCAACTTCCGCTTTGGCTTTTTGAGAGAGCTCTAAGTCCAAATCACTGGCTGGTTTAATGTCTTCTCCTAAAATTAAAACCTGATTATCTCTAACTTCTGCAAAACCGTAACTGACCAAAAAATTAATCCGCTCATCACTAGACAAGGTTCTAATCATTCCTACCCCTAAGGTTGTCAAAAGTGGGGTGTGGCCTGGCAGAATCGTAACTTCTCCTTTTTCTGCAGGCATCACAAGTTCATCCACAGGCAATTTATACACTACTTTTTTCTGTGGAGTAACAATGGTTACGGTAAGTGGCATCAAGAAGTTCCCGCCAATTTTTTAGCTTTTTCTTGGGCCTCTTCAATGTTCCCCACCATATAAAAAGCTTGTTCTGGAAGGGCATCATATTTTCCTTCCACAATTTCTTTAAAGCTTCGGATGGTATCGGAAAGCTCTACATAGCGTCCCTGAATCCCTGTGAATTGTTCGGCCACAAAGAACGGCTGCGAGAGAAATTTCTGTATTCTTCGCGCTCGACTCACGATCAACTTATCTTGTTCCATCAACTCATCCATCCCCAAGATTGCAATAATATCTTGGAGCTCTTTATACCGTTGCAAGATTTGTTGCACAGCCCTAGCTACTGTATAATGTTCTTCACCCACAACCTTTGGATCTAAAAGTCTACTTGTGGATGCCAAAGGATCTACAGCGGGATAAATCCCAAGTTCAGCAATAGGACGAGAAAGATTTGTCGTTGCATCCAGGTGTGCAAAAGCTGTTGCCGGAGCAGGGTCCGTGTAGTCATCTGCGGGGACATAAATAGCCTGAACAGAGGTAATCGATCCCTTTGTTGTTGTTGTAATTCTTTCTTGAAGCTCTCCCATCTCTGTTCCCAGCGTAGGTTGATATCCGACGGCAGAGGGAATCCGTCCTAAAAGGGCTGACACTTCTGATCCTTTGAAATAACTCCAGACTCTTTCATCTCTTGCCAAAGATCATTTCCTTCACGCGTTCTTTCTCCAACGCCACCAAACACAGAGTAGCCTCCATGCTCTTTAGCAATATTATGGATAAGTTCCATGATAATTACTGTTTTACCCACACCCGCCCCACCGAATAGTCCGATCTTTCCACCTTTGGAATAGGGGGCCAACAAATCCACAACCTTAATTCCTGTAATTAATTGCTCCACAGCCACGCTTTGCTCTGTAAATCCCGGAGGATGTCTGTGGATAGGATATTTAAGCTTTGTGGAAATCGGACCTAATTCATCCACAGGCTCTCCAATGACATTCATAATGCGCCCCAGCGTTTCTGGGCCCACAGGAACCAAAACTTTATCTCCTGTATCTTGAGCCGCCTGCCCCCGGACTAACCCCTCCGTACTATCCAAGGCTATACAACGTACCGTATTTTCTCCCAGATGTTGGGCCACCTCTACCGTTAGATTCCACTCTTGTTTAGAAATAGAGGGATTGGTAAGTTTGATCGAATTATAAATTTGAGGCACCTTTCCAGGTGGGAATTCCACATCTACTACGGGGCCGATTACTTGTTTAATGTGTCCAGTATTCATTCTTTTTTCCTCCTCTGTCATTCCCGCAAAAGCAGCGGGAATCTATCCTCTGAGTGCCTCTGCGCCACTTACTATTTCCATCAGTTCTGTTGTAATCGCTGCTTGGCGAACACGATTAGCCTGCAGCGTAAGTTTTGAAATCATTTCTCCCGCATTTGAAGTTGCAGAATCCATCGATGTCATCCGAGCTCCATGCTCTGAAGATATCGCTTCTAATAAAATTCGATACACTTGGACACGAACATGTTTGGGTAAAAGAGCCCCTAAGACCTCTGTTCGAGAGGGCTCATATAAATAATCTACTTTTTGAAAATTAGAAGACATTTGGGTCATCGACCCTTGGGTCAGTGACCCTTCTTTTGCGGGCCTGGCTGGCAAAAGTGTCTCTAAAACAACTTTTTGGGTTAGGGCAGATTTAAACTCATTATAAATAAAATAAACGTGATCTAAGTTTTCCTTTAAAAATTCTTCCATA